>DVHY01000190.1 GCA_018711755.1 Candidatus Limivicinus faecipullorum
GTCGGTGGCAAGCTCGCTGGCTACGCCGAAATGGGCGCAGAGTTTATCTTCGATGGCGCTGCGTACCTCGTCCCGGGAAATTTGATTGGTCATTAATTTCTTTCCTCCATGTTCGGCCGGAGCCCACAGGAAACTGCGCTCCGGCCTTTTGGTAAAATATCAAAATTCCGGTGCGGCGAGACTGAGCTGCCGCACCGGGAATCCTGCATAAAATGTGGCTCCTGCTTTTCAGATGCTGACGCCCTTAGGCACCACCATAGGCAGTCTGGCATTTCCGGTGAGCACGGTGCCGGGGGAGAAGCTGCAGAACTTATCCGCTATGACGCAGTCCAGCTCCGTACCCTCTCCGACTATTCCGCCCCGCATGATTATGCAGTTGCGGAGCTTGGCGCCCTTCTCTATCCTGGCGCCGGAGAAGATGATGCAGTTTTCGATGCTGCCTTCGATTTTGCAGTTGTCGGCCACAAGGCTGTTGCGGGAGACGGCCGTCTCGCCGTAGTAAGTGCTGACCTCCTCGTGGACCTTGGTGCGTACGGGCCGGTCCGCCGGGAACAGCTGGCGGCGGTACTCGGTTTTAAGCATATCCATGCTGGCCTTGTAATATGCCTCCACCGTGCGTATCGCCACGGCATAGCCCGGATGGACGTAAGTGTCCATGGTGCCGCCCTGGGCCAGGAAGGCCGCCACGGCGTGCTTATGGAAGCTGTAGAGGTTTCGGGCCTTGCACTCGTCCATCATCTTCAGCAGGGTTTCCTTGTTTATTATATAGCCTTCCAGGGAGGGCAGGCCCTCCTCCTCGTCGCTGCGGTCAAAGAGTATCTGCTTTACCAGGCCGTCCTCTCCCAGCACGTAGCGGTGGTGGCTCTGGGCCGGGGTGTGGTCTGCGCAGATGGCGGTTATCTCCACCCCGGAGCGGCTGTGCTGGCGCATGATCGGCACAAGGTCGATATTGGCGCACATATTCCCCAGCAGCAGCACCAGGTATTTCTGGGGGATATCCCGGATGTAGGTAGACACGGCGTTGAGAGCTTCTATGGTGCCGGTGTAGTTGCCGGTGTGGTACTCAGGCAGCCCGAAGGGGGGCAGCATGCGCAGCCCGCCGTTGCGGCGGCTCATGTCCCAGGCCTTGCCGGAGCCGATGTGGTCCAGCAGGGACTGGTAGTCCCTCTGCATGATGACGCCCACGTCCAGGATACCGGCGTTGCGCATGGAGGACAGGGCGAAGTCGATGAGCCTGTATCTGCCGCAGAAGGGCAGAGAGGCGGCGGTACGGGCGCCCACCAGCTCCCTCAGTTCGGGAGCGGCGCTGTAGGCAAAGATAATTCCATGGAAATCCTTCATTGCTCAAACCTCCTCCCCGGTGTAGATCATGGCTCCGGCAGGCACGGCTGCCCCGCTCCTGATCTCTATATCCGGCCCGCAGGTGGCCACGCCCCAGGCGTCGGTGCCGTCGGGAGGGGCTCCCACGTGGGCGCCGGAATGAACGACGGTGTTCTCCCCTACAATGGCGTATTCAACTACTGCTCCGTTCTCCACCACGGCGCCGGGCATGAGCACGCTGTAATTGACCACTGCCCCCTTGCCGATGACCACGTTGGGGGACAAGACGGAGTTTTCCACATGGCCGTCCACCTCGCAGCCCTCGGTGACGATGGAGTGGATTATCTTCGACTCCTCCCCGGCATAGTGGGGCGGGCAGATGGGGCTCCTGGAGCCGATGGGCCAGGCGGGGTCGTAGAGGTTTATCAGGTCCGGGGAGAGCATGTCCATATTGGCGTCCCAGAGGCTGGTGATGGTGCCCACGTCTCTCCAATAGCCTTTGAAGCGGTAGGGCCAGAGCTTCTCACCGGCGGCGAGCATCTTGGGGATGATGTTCTTGCCGAAGTCCTTGGAGGACTTGGGGTCGTTCTCGTCGGCGATAAGGTACTCCCGCAGCTTCTTCCAGTTGAATATGTATATGCCCATGGAGGCCAGGTCGCTCTTGGGATGCTTGGGCTTTTCCTCGAACTGGCTGACGTAGCCGTCCTCACCCAGATTCATGATACCGAAGCGGGTGGCCTCCTCCATGGATACCTGGAGCACGGAGATGGTGCAGGCGGCCTCCCTCTCCACATGCTCCCGGAGCATGTTGGAATAGTCCATTTTATAGATATGGTCACCGGAGAGTATGAGCACATTCTCCGGGTTATAAGCCTCTATGAAGCCGATGTTCTGATAGATGGCGTTGGCGGTGCCGGAAAACCAGGAGCCCTTCTCCCCGGCGCTCTGGTAGGGCGGCAGTATGTACACTCCGCCGTCGGCCACGTCCAGGTCCCAGGGCTGGCCGTTGCCTATGTAACTGTTGAGCTGAAGGGGCCGGTATTGGGTCAGGACACCCACGGTGTCGATCCCGGAGTTTGCGCAGTTGGAGAGGGGAAAGTCGATTATACGATACTTTCCGCCAAAGGGAACGCTGGGTTTCGCCACTTTCTGTGTCAGTGCATAAAGTCTTGAGCCCTGACCGCCAGCAAGCAGCATCGCTATACAGTTTTTCTTCATAAGCGGTCTCCTCCTTCGTACTTTATCTTCCGGCCTCCCCCTGCCCCCGGCGGGGGGAGCGAGCCGTAAATACTAATTAAAAAGGTTCATGGCCCTGTCCGGCCCCTGGGTGATATAGCACTCCGCCGCCTGAGCCGCTCTGGCGGCGGCGGCTTTCATGTCCTCGGCGTCCTGGTTCTTGAAGCTGGAGAGCACCCAGTCGGCCATGTCGTAATCCGGGTGGGGAGGCGCCCCCACGCCTATGCGGATGCGGGGAAAGGCCTCCGTGCCCAGCTGGGCTATGATATTTTTAAGGCCGTTATGTCCTCCGGCGGAGCCCTTGGTGCGTATGCGCAGTTTGCCTATGGGCAGGCTTATCTCATCGGAGACGACGATTATATGTTCCGGGGCTATCTTATAGAAAGCGGCGGCCTGGCGCACCGCCTCCCCGGAAAGGTTCATAAAGGTCTGGGGCTTCATAAGCAGCACGGACTGGCCGCCTATGGTGCAGGCAGCTGTCAGGGCCTTGAAGCGCAGCTTGTTTATACTCAGGTTTTTTTCTTTGGCCATGGCGTCTGCCGCCATGAAGCCGGCGTTGTGGCGGGTGAACTCATAGCGGGGCCCGGGATTGCCCAGAAACACTATGAGCCAGCTGACGCCGCCGCTTTTCTTGAAGAACATGTACGATTCACCTGGATGCCGCCTGGCCGGCGAAAAAATGGCTTGCCCACCCCCGGGGGCGGAAACGCTTTGCCCACCCGGGGGCCGGGTTCATTCAAAGAGGTTGGAGATGGATACTTCCTCGTAGATGCGGCGTATCGCCTCGGCAAAGACTGCGGCGGTGGAGAGATAGCGTATCTTGTCGCTCTTGGGCTTGTCGGCGGGATAGGGTATGGTGTCCAGCAGCAGAAGCTCCTCTATGCAGCTGTCGTTTATACGCTCGATGGCGGAGCCGGAGAGGACGCCGTGGGTGGCGCAGGCATAGACCTTGCCGGCCCCGCCCAGCTCCTTGATGGCCTTGGCGGCGCCGCAGAGAGAGCCGGCGGTGTCCACTATATCGTCCAGCAGGATGCAGGTCTTGCCCTCCACATTGCCTATGAGGTTCATAACCTCGGACTGGTTGGCCCTCTCCCGGCGCTTGTCAACAATGGCCATATTGGTGCCCAGCTTCATGGAGAAGGCTCTGGCTCTGGCTGTGCTGCCCACGTCGGGGGACACCACCATCACGTCCTCGTTGCCCTTGCCGAACATCTTGACAAAGTGCTTCACAAAGAGCTGGCTGCCCACCAGATTGTCCACGGGGATGTCAAAAAAGCCCTGAATCTGGGCGGCGTGGAGGTCCATGGTGAGGACCCGGTCGGCGCCGGCGGCGGTTATCAGATTGGCCACCAGCTTTGCGGATATGGGATCACGGCTTTTGGCTTTCCTGTCCTGACGGGCATAGCCGAAATAAGGTATGACGGCGGTCACCCGGCCGGCAGAGGCCCGGCGCATGGCGTCCGTCATTATCAGCAGCTCCATCAGATTGTCGTTTACAGGGTTACAGGTGGACTGTACGATGAAAACATCCTTGCCTCGGACAGGCTCGGCCACGGAAACGGAACACTCTCCGTCGGCAAACTGAGACACGTTTGCGTTGCCCAGAGTCCTGAACAGCTCGGAGCAGATGCCCTCTGCCAGAGCGGGATTGGAGTTGCCGGTAAATACCTTGATTTCTTTGCCGTGTGAAATCATTTCTTTTTATCCTCCGTAATTCATAGGCTGCGGGGTTTCCTGCGGATACGGCCGCCGGAGACAAGGCGGCAAGATAGTTGAATTTATTATAACACCTAAATCCGGAAATTGGAATAGGAAACAAAACTTTATCCTTCTTAAATTGCAAATAAAAAAAGCGATTTACAAATGCTGGATTTTTGTGTATAATGTAAGATACGGATATTATGGAAAGTGGTTGATACAATGCTGGAATTTGAAGAATACAAGGCAAAACTCAACGGCATCAAGCCCTCTTTGGACCTGTTGAGAGACGCCCTTAATCTGGAGGCCGCCCAGAAAGAGATAGAGGAGCTGGAGGCGGCCAGCGCCCGGGAGGGCTTCTGGAACGACGTGGAGCGCTCCCAGAAGGTGCAGAAGCGCCTCAAGCACCTGAAGGACAAGTGCGAAAACTATGAGAAGCTCTGCTCCGCCTGGGAAGATATGCAGGTGATGTGCGAGATGGCTCTGGAGGAGAACGACGCCTCCATGCTGGAGGAGCTGAAAAGCGAGTTCGCCCGTTTCTCCGAGAACGTGGAGTCCACCCGGCTGAGCACCCTGCTCACCGGGGAATACGACGCCAACAACGCCATTCTCACCTTCCACGCCGGAGCCGGCGGCACCGAGGCCCAGGACTGGGCCTCCATGCTCTACCGCATGTACAACATGTGGGCCGACCGCCACGGCTACAAGGTCAAGGTCATGGACTACCTGGACGGGGACGAGGCGGGGATAAAGAGCGCCACCATCATGATAGAGGGTGAAAACGCCTACGGCTTCCTTAAAAGCGAGCACGGCATACACCGGCTGGTGCGCGTCTCCCCCTTTGACGCCGCCGGCCGCCGCCACACCTCCTTTGCCGCCGTGGAGGTCATGCCGGAGATAAGCGACGACAGCGAGATAGAGCTGAGAGACGAGGACATAAAAATGGACGTATACCGCTCCTCGGGAGCCGGCGGCCAGAAGGTGAACAAGACCTCCTCCGCCGTGCGTCTGACCCACATACCCACGGGCATAGTGGTGGCCAGCCAGGTGGAGCGCAGCCATTTCCAGAACCTGGAGAACTGCAAGAACATGCTCCGGGCCCGCCTGGCGGAGATAAAGGAGCGGGAGCATCTGGAGAAGATAAGCGACATCAAGGGCGTGCAGATGAAGATAGAATGGGGCAGCCAGATACGCTCCTATGTGTTCATGCCCTATCAGCTGGTGAAGGATCACCGCACCGAATACGAAAACGGCAACATCGACAACGTGATGAACGGTGACCTGGACGGCTTCATCAACGCCTATCTGTCCATGAAAGCCGCCAACTGACATCGGCTTCAGCGCCGCACCGGGCGCGGACGGAAGGTACACCGCCTTTCTCCGCGCCCTTTTAATATTCGTTCGGCATAACCGCCGGAGGAAAACATAAATTTTAAAGAAAGGATTTGTTAAAGTGAACCGACGCCTCTTCCTCTGTATAAGGCGGAGGAATGCATCCCTACCGGCAGCGGACTGGAAGCAGGGCGACCCCAGCCTTTATGACATTTCAGCCCCCGCCGCCTTCAGATACAAAACTGTGCACCGGGCCATATCCGCAGGGATAATTGACCTGCCGTAACGGAGAACCTTTCCCACAAAAAAAGTCCCGGCCTTACGGGCAAATATCTTTGAGAAAGGTTTTGTTAACTTGTTATCCCGGTTTCTTTCCCGGCTGGACATCTCTGGCAGGGATATCATGATATCAATCGCCGGCAGCGGCATACTGGCATTTGGCCTTTACAATGTCCACTCCCTCTCCGGTGTCACCGAGGGTGGGGTGCTGGGTCTCACCCTGCTGCTGCATCACTGGCTGAATCTGTCCCCGGCAGTCAGCTCCCTGGTGCTCAACGCCCTGTGCTACCTCCTGGGCTGGCGCACCCTGGGCCGCCGCTTCATAGCCCTCTCCGCAGTGGCGGGGGGCGGCTTCTCCGCCTGGTACGCCCTGCTGGAGCAATTCCCCCCGGTATATCCCGCCATCGGGGAATATCCTCTGGCTGCGGCAGTGCTGGGGGCGGTCTTTGTAGGTGTGGGTGTGGGCCTCTGCGTCCGTTCGGGGGGAGCCCCCGGCGGGGATGACGCGCTGGCCATGTCCCTGGGCAAACTTCTGAAGCTGCCCCTGCAGTGGATATATCTGGCCAGCGACCTGGCGGTGCTGCTGTTGTCCCTGAGCTACATCCCGCTGGGACGCATAGCCTATTCCCTGCTGACGGTGATAATCTCCGGCCAGCTCATCGGCCTGGTGGCAAAAAAGGAAAATCGGGCTTCTGCTCCTTCCGCAGATCAGGCCCGGCATTAAAAGCCACAATACCATTTGTTTAGGAGAAAGCTGCCCTCCCCAGAATTTTAGGGAGGGCAGCTTTTTCAGTTTAGGCTCACTGCAGTGCGGGAGTATCCGAAAGCTTGCGCTTTCTGACTATGAAATAATATACAAAGAAGGCTGCGGAAGTTATGGCCCAGCTTATTGGATAGCTGATGCATACAGCCTGTATGTCATGCCACACCGGCACCACGGTGTATACCCAAACCACTCGTGCAAGGCAGACACCCACAGCTGTGATTATCGTGGGGATCAGTGTGTCGCCCAGGCCCCGGAAGCCGCCGCTGAACACCTCGATAGGGGCATAGAGCCAGTACCAGGGTGCAATGTAGAGCACTATCATCACCGCAATTTCCAGCACGGTGGCGTCGTCGGTAAAGAGCATGAGCATGTATCTGCCGCAGGTGACGAAAAGGGCGCAGACCCCTGCAGCCATGGCAAAGCCCAGTATCATGGAAAGGCGCAGGCTGCCCCGTACCCGGTCCAGCTTCCTGGCCCCGTAATTCTGTCCGGCAAAGGTCATGAGGGATATACCCATGGCATTGAGGGTCATCCAGTTGAGGGTGTCAATCTTACCCATGGCGACCCAGGCAGCCACGGTATCGGTGCCGAAGCTGTTGACGGCGGCAGTAAGTATGAGGTTTGAGAGGCCGTACATGATGGATTGAAGCCCGGAGGGCAAGCCGATATGCACGGTACGTCTCAGTATCCTCGGGTCAGGCCGCAGGCGGTGCAGCTCCAGACGATAACTGTCCCGGCAGCGGGCCAGATGAACACACACCAGCACGGCGCTTATGAGCTGGGAAATGATGGTTGCAACTGCCACGCCCATGACGCCCATGGAAAATTTCAGCACGAAGAGCAGGTCCAGAAAGATGTTCAGCACGCAGCAGACCATGAGGAAGTACAGAGGCCGCCGGGAATCGCCCACCGCCCGCAGGGTGGCGGAGCCCATGTTGAAGATCATGCTGGGGACCATGCCCAGGTATATTATCTGCAGATAGATGAGGGAGTCCGCCATGGTGTCCTGGGGCGTGTTGAGCACTCTCAGCAGCCAGGGCGCGGTGAGCAGGCCCAGCACCGTCATCAGTGCTCCGCCCACGGCGGCCAATATCAGCGCGGTATGCACCGCTCTGGAGACGTCTTCGTCGTCCTTTGCGCCATAATACTGGGATATTATCACTGCCGCACCGGAGGACACACCGGTAAAGAAGCCTATGATAAGATTCAGAATATGGGCGGAGGAGCCGCCCACTGCCGCAAGGGCAGCCTTGCCCACAAAACGGCCCACAATAACCGCGTCCACGGTGTTGTATAGCTGCTGGAAAAGCGTCCCCAGCAGTACCGGGAAAAAGAACATCAGCAGTTGAGTGAATATAGGTCCTTCGGTTATACCGTTTTTAATTTTGCCTGTGCTGCGCATATCCGGTCTCCTGTCAGCAAAACTTTTGATATTGCGTCCAGCCGGCGCTGGAACGTTCCGGCTCCGCCTCTGGAGCGCCGTATATGCTACCACCGGCAGAGGGAAAACTCAATGGACAAAAGCAATGAAAAAAGGCGGGGTAAACCCCGCCTTTTTATAACATTTTAATGCCTTTTCGGCATCCTTGATACCTTCTTAACGGTTGCTGGGACCCGGGTCGCAGTCGCCGAA
>DVHY01000191.1 GCA_018711755.1 Candidatus Limivicinus faecipullorum
GAGGGGCGGCACCTGATAATCGTGGAGGATATACTGGACTCCGGGGTCACTCTCAGCTATCTCAAGCAGTACCTGATGGTGAGAAAGCCCGCCTCCATCACCATAGCCACTTTGATGGACAAGCCGGCCCGGCGCAAGGCGGATATCCATGCGGACTATTCCTGCTTCGAGATACCCGACGCCTTTGTGGTGGGCTACGGCCTTGACTATAATGAGAGATACAGAAACCTGCCGTATATCGGCGTTTTGAAACCGGAGATATACTCCTGATATTTTCCCCTGATATAAACGATATCCCAGCGCTGAAAAGGATGTGACACTTACTTGAAACCGAACCGCAACCGAACCCGAGACCTTGGCTTTTATGTGCTGCTGATGGTGATAATGATACTGGTCATCTTCACCATGACAGGGGACAACGAGGGCAACAAGGTAGAGAGCTACTCCGAACTGGTGCGTCTGTTCCAGGAGGAGAAAGTACAGTATTTTGAAACTGAAGGCAACCTCATCAAGCTGAAGGTGAGGACCGACGACCCTGTGACCCCTGTGGAGGAGACGAGCTACGACCTCTACAGCTTCAGCGTTTTCTATGAGGATTTCAAAGACCTTATAGCCCAGCAGCTTGAATCCGGGGTGCTGGAGGGCTACGATTATAAGGAAGGCTTCGTAGTGCCTTGGTGGGCCAGCTTCATCCCCTACCTCATCATAATGGGCGCAGCCATGGCCCTGTGGTATGTGATGATGAACAAGGCCGGCGGCGGGGCCGGCGGAGTGGCCCGCTTCTCCAAGGCCCGCACCCGTCTTGGCAGCGAGGAGAAGAACAAGAAGACCTTTGCGGATGTGGCCGGCTGCGATGAAGAGAAGGAAGAGCTGGCGGAGATAGTAGATTTCCTG
Organism: Candidatus Limivicinus faecipullorum; assembly: GCA_018711755.1. Lineage (GTDB taxonomy): Bacteria > Bacillota > Clostridia > Oscillospirales > Oscillospiraceae > Limivicinus > Limivicinus faecipullorum. The sequence goes on from DVHY01000191.1 coordinate 895, forward strand.
AAGAATCCCAAGGCCTATACGGACATGGGCGCCCGCATACCCAAGGGCGTGCTGCTGGTAGGCCCTCCGGGCACCGGCAAGACCCTGCTGGCCAAGGCCGTGGCAGGAGAGGCCGGCGTGCAGTTTTTGTCCATATCCGGTTCCGACTTTGTGGAGCTGTATGTGGGCGTAGGCGCAGGCCGTGTGAGGGACCTGTTTGACCAGGCCAAGAAGGTGGCTCCCGCCATCATATTTATAGACGAGATAGACGCCGTAGGCCGCCAGAGAGGCAGCGGTCTTGGGGGCGGCCACGACGAGCGTGAGCAGACCCTGAACCAGCTGCTGGTGGAGATGGACGGCTTCGGCAGCAACGAGGGCGTCATAGTCATGGCCGCCACCAACCGGGCGGACATCCTGGATAACGCCCTGCTCCGCCCCGGCCGCTTTGACCGCCAGGTCTATGTGGGACTGCCGGATATCCGAGGCCGTGAGGCTATATTGAAGATACACTCCAGAGGCAAGCACCTGGCGGAGGACGTGGACCTGAACTCCATAGCCAAGGGCACTCCCGGCTTTGCCGGCGCCGATCTGGAGAACCTGATGAATGAGGCTGCGCTGCTGGCCGTGCGCCGCCGCCACCGCTTCATCAATATGGAGGATATAGACGAGGCAATACTGAAGGTCCAGATGGGCCCGGAGAAGAAGAGCCGGAAGATGAGCGACAAAGCCCGCAAGCTCACCGCCTATCACGAGGCGGGCCATGCGGTCACCGGCCGCTACCTGGAGCATGTGGACCCGGTACACTATATAACCATCATACCCAGAGGCGCCGCCGGCGGCTTCACCCTCTTCAGACCCCAGGAGGACCTGGAGAACTTCAAGTCCAGAGCCGAGATGTTCGAGAATATCGTCATGGCACTGGGGGGCCGGATAGCTGAGAAGCTATTCCTGGACGATATATCCACCGGCGCTTCCGGGGATATACAGCAGGCCAGCTCCATGGCCAGGGACATGGTCATGCGCTACGGCATGAGCGACCGCCTGGGCCCCATCTCCTATGACAATTCCGGCCACAGCATCTTCATCGGCCGTGACTTTGGCCAGACCAAGAGCTACTCCGAGGAGACTGCAGGTATAATCGACGAAGAGGTGAAGGCCATCTTCGACCAGGCCAGCGAGGTGTGCAGCAGGATACTCACCGAGCACGCCGACCAGCTGAAGGCCATTGCCGAGTACCTGCTGGTAAACGAGACCATGGAGGCCGAGGAGTTCAACTACTACTTTGAGCATGGCGAGTTCATGCCTATCAGCCCCAAGGCTGCCAGGGAGGCCCGGAACGACGACACCATCGAGCGTCCCGCCCGGAAGATCTCCATGGTGGACGGTTACGCTGAGGAGAAGGAACAGGCCCAGGGGGAGAAGAGCTCCGAGAGCCAGACTCAGGAGCCGGAGACCAAGCCCCAGGAAGCCGGCCAGGACGGCCAGACCCAGCCCGGGAACACTGAGAGCAATAAGGACTGAGCGGCCCGAAAAACTGAATAAGACAAAAAGAGCTTTCGCATTTTGCGAAAGCTCTTTTAACATATTGTGCTGCTTCTCTATCTTTTCCGGGTCCTGAAAAGGCCCAGTATGCCCAGAATAAGCAGAGCCGAGAATATCACCAGCATCGGCCAGTTGGGGCCGGCGCTGCTTACGTAAATGGCTGTGGGGCCGTCGGCTCCGCCGATAACGCCGCTGGCTGCCCGGCTGAGATAGAGGCTGATAAAAAAGCCGTGGAGCCTGGGCAGCAGCTGCACCAGCAGGACCAGGCAGGCCGCCGCAACAGCGGCTATAGACAGAATGCGGCGCAGCCGCCGGTTTTTTTCCAGCTGCTCTGCCAACTTTGAGTTCAGTTCTGCCAGCCGTCCGGCCAGTTCATCTGCCCGGACCGGGCTTCCGCCTTCTTCCTCGGCTGCTCCCAGCAGTTCCGCCGGGCTGCTGTCCAGAGCCTCGGCCAGGGCTATCAGCATATCCGCATCGGGAACGGACAGTCCCTTTTCCCATTTGGACACGGTCTGCCGTACCACATGGAGCTTTGCGGCCAGCTCCTCCTGGCTGAGCCCGGCGGCGCTGCGCAGCCTTTTTATGTTGTCGCTAAGCATGATATACAACTCCCTTCCTGCTGACGATTATATATCCCGGAGCGGGAAAGGGCAAGCAACGGAAATTAACAGATGGAGCAAAGGCCCCGGAGCCGGGTGCTTCGGGGCCTTGAAAACCGTTCAGACTATCTGGGCCATGAACTCCACATCCTCCGGCAGGAGCCGGTCGGGGCTGTAGAGCAGGGCGTATACGCAGCTGCCATCCAGCCCGACACAGTAGTTAGCCCGGAAACTTATCCAGCTGCCGCTTTCAAAATAGGGGAAGTTCTGGAGCTTGTGTATCTCCACCCCCTGGGTCTGCTGACAGTCACCGGAGCCGAAGACCTGCTGGAGACAGAGGATGCGGCTTTTGTCCAGGTCGTACCAGTACTGCATGTACATCTCGTCACCGCTGCCGCCGGGGTCAGGGCGCATGTAGACGCCTTCCAGCTTCACATAGCCCTCCGGCAGGCTGGCGAATACGGCCAGCTCCCCGGACTGGACCTGCTGATAGCCGTCCTGCTCCAGCTGAGCGCCCAGATATTCCAGAAGCTCCTGCTCCGTCTCAAAAGGCGGGGGCAGGGGAGAGGCGGTAGGGGGGATGGGCTGGGACGTGTAGGGGGGCAGGGTCACGGACACTGCCTGGACCTGAGCCTCCGAGCTTTCGGCGGCGGGAGCCGTGGCGGCCGAATCGTCCCCGGCGGGCATAAAAGCCCGGAAAGCCAGCAGCGCCGCCAGCACTGCCAGCATGCTTATACCGGCCCTCAACAACTGCTTCATACAGGTACTCCCCCTTTCCTGAAATCAGTATAAACCCGGACAGATGGTAAAACAAGTCGAAAACTGGGGGAAAACCCGGGGAAATAGTTTAAAATAAGGCCCGGGAAAAGGGCGCAGGCTCTTGAGTATTCCCGCCCCTTCTGATATAATACTTTGGCAAATCAAGAAATGCGGCCTCTCCCGGGGCCGATAAAGGAGCTATAGATAAAATGAAATTAGGAATCGTCGGCCTGCCCAACGTGGGCAAGTCCACCCTGTTCAATGCAATAACCAATGCGGGAGCCCAGGCGGCAAACTTCCCCTTCTGCACCATCGAGCCCAACGTGGGCATGGTCACCGTGCCGGACTCCCGGCTGGACTTTCTGGCAAAATTGTATGAGCCGAAGAAGTATACACCTGCGGTCATAGAGTTCGTGGACATCGCCGGATTGGTGAAGGGAGCCTCCAAGGGCGAGGGCCTGGGCAACAAGTTTTTGGGCAATATCCGCTCCACCGACGCCATAATCCACGTGGTGCGCTGCTTTGACGATGAGAACGTCATCCATGTGGAGGGCAATACCGACCCTAAACGGGATATAGAGATAATCGACCTGGAGCTCATCATGGCCGACCTGGAGATGGTGGAACGGCGCATAGACAAGGCCGCAAAGGCCGCCAAGGGGGACAAGAAGTTTCTCCACGAGGAGGAGGTCTTTGAGGCCCTCCGGGACCACCTGAACGAGGGCAAGAGCGCCCGGAGCTTTGACTGCGACAAGGACGACATGGAGCTTATCATGACCTCCGATCTGCTGACCACGAAGCCCATCATCTATGCGGCGAACATGGACGAAGAGGGCATCGCCGACTATGAGGCCAACCCCTATTACCGGGAAGTGGCGGAGATAGCGGCGGCGGAGAAGGCCCAGGTGCTGCCCATCTGCGCCAAGGTGGAAGAGGAGATAGCCCAGCTGGACGCAGAGGACCGGCAGATGTTCCTGGAAGAGCTGGGGCTTAAGGAGTCCGGGCTGGACAGGATGATAAAGTGCTCCTACTCCCTGCTGGGGCTTATATCCTTCCTCACCTGCGGCAGCGACGAGTGCCGGGCCTGGACCATAAAGAAGGGCACCAAGGCTCCCCAGGCCGCCGGCAAGATACACTCCGACTTTGAGCGGGGCTTCATCCGGGCGGAGATAGTGGCCTTCAAGGACCTGGAGGCATGCGGCAGCATGGCTGCGGCAAAGGAGAAGGGCCTGGTGCGCAGCGAAGGCAAGGACTATGTGATGAACGACGGGGATGTCACCCTCTTCCGCTTCAACGTATGAGCTACATAGAGGCGGTGGAACTGGTGGGCATAGCGGCCTTCGCCGTGTGCGGAGCCATGCCCGCCATAGACAAGGGGGCGGACGTGTTCGGCGTGCTGTTCCTGGCGGTAGTCACCGCCCTGGGGGGCGGGGTCATCCGGGACATGATGCTGGGCTATCTGCCACCCAGAATGTTCACCAGCTATGCCTATATCTGCGTAGCCCTGGTGACGGCCTTTATAGTGTTCCTGGACGCCTATAAGCGCCGGGAGAGCTATGAGCACCACAAGGCCAGGCTGGACAGCATAGCCAATATCTTTGACGCCCTGGGCCTGGCGGTGTTCACCGTGTCCGGCGTGAATATGTCCATCGACCAGTGCGGCATGGGCAATCCCCTGCTGCTGGTGCTGCTGGGCATGACCACCGGCGTAGGGGGCGGAATGCTCCGGGACGTGCTGACAAATACCATGCCCGCCGTGCTGAGAAAGCGCATATACGCCATAGCCTCCATGAGCGGGGCACTGCTGTACTATGTGCTGCTGCGCCTGGACGTCCATGAGGTAGCCTCGGCTCTGGCGGCAATGGGGCTGATATTTGCCCTGCGCATCCTGGCCACGGTGTATAAATGGAACCTGCCGAAGGTGAAAATGTGATGTTTCCCAGCCTTTGGCAGTCAAAAAGCCATTGACAGAGGGCCGGGCCGGTGATATGATTACAGGGCCTGAGATAATATAAAGGCTGTGACGGAGAAAGCGGACACCGAATACGCACAGAGAGGGCGGCCAAAGGCTGCAAGCCGCCTCGGATAGGGGTCAGAGCTACCGCTCCCGAGCCGGCGGACGAGCAACTAAGTCCGCCCGTCTGGCATGCGTTACAGTGCTGCGAGTTAAAAATCAAGGTGGAACCGTGCATGACGCACCCTTGGCATTTGCCAGGGGTGCTTATCTTTTTACGAGGAGGAATACTGTTATGGATGAAAACAAGTTCAGTTTTGAAAATGAGGAATACCGCCGCACCTATTGGCACACCTGCTCCCACATCCTGGCCCAGGCCGTAAAGCGCCTGTACCCGGAGGTGAAGCTGGCCATAGGCCCCTCTATAGACAACGGCTTTTATTACGACATGGACTCCCCCGTGCCCTTCACTCCCGAGATGATGGAGAGCATAGAGGCGGAGATGCGGAAGATATGCAAGGAGAAGCTGAAGCTGGAGCGTTTTGAGCTGCCCCGGGAAGAGGCCATAAAGTTCATGGAGGAGAGAAACGAGCCCTACAAGGTGGAGCTCATCAACGACCTGCCTGAGGACGCCCACATCAGCTTCTACCGCCAGGGCGAGTTCACCGACCTGTGCGCCGGCCCCCATCTGGACTCCACCGGCAGAGTCAAGGGCAACGCCATAAAGCTCACCGCCTGCAACAGCGCCTATTGGCGGGGCGACTCCAACCGCCAGACCCTCCAGCGCATCTACGGCGTGGCCTTCCCCAAGAAGGAGGAGCTGGACGCCTATCTCCAGCGCATCGAGGAGGCCAAGCGCCGGGACCACCGGAAGCTGGGCAAGGAGCTGGGATTGTTCATGCTCACCGACGAAGGCCCCGGCTTCCCCTTCTTCCTGCCCAAGGGCATGGTGCTGAAAAACACCCTTATCGACTACTGGCGGGAGGTCCACAAACGCTACGGCTACGTGGAGATATCCACCCCCATGATACTCAACCGCCAGCTGTGGGAGACCTCCGGCCACTGGTTCCACTACAAGCAGAACATGTACACCACCCAGATCGACGGGGAGGACTATGCCATAAAGCCCATGAACTGCCCCGGCGGCATGCTGGTGTATAAGTCCGAGCCCCATTCCTACAGGGACCTGCCTCTGAGAGTGGGAGAGCTGGGCGTGGTACACCGCCATGAGCTCTCCGGCGCTCTCCACGGCCTGTTCCGTGTCCGCTGCTTCACCCAGGACGACGCCCACATCTTCATGACCTGGGACCAGATGAAAGACGAAATAAAGAACGTTGCCCGCCTCTTTGACGAGGTCTACTCTCTCTTCGGCCTGCCCTATGAGATAGAGCTGTCCACCATGCCTGAGGACCACATGGGGGACGAGAAGGACTGGCAGTTTGCCCAGGAGACATTGAAAGAAGCCATCACCGAGATGGGCAAGAGCTATGTCATCAACGAGGGTGACGGCGCCTTCTACGGCCCCAAGCTGGACTTCCACCTCCAGGACTCCCTGGGACGCACCTGGCAGTGCGGCACCATCCAGCTGGATATGCAGCTGCCGGAGCGCTTCGAGCTGGAGTATACCGGGGCCGACGGCGAGAAACACCGCCCCGTGATGATACACCGGGTGGTCTTCGGCTCCATCGAGCGTTTCATCGGCGTCATCACCGAGCACTATGCCGGAGCCTTCCCCGTGTGGCTCTCTCCCGTGCAGGTAAAGGTAATGCCCATAACCGACAGGACCGCCGACTATGCCAAGGAAGTGGCCGCAAAGCTGGAGGCCATGGGTGTCCGTGTGGAGACCGACCTGCGCAACGAGAAGATAGGCTACAAGATCCGGGAGGCCCAGATGCAGAAGATACCCTACATGCTGGTGGTGGGCGACAGAGAGGCCGAGGCGGGAGCCGTGGCCGTGCGCACCAGAGCCGGTGTGGATATGGGAGCCATGCCCTTTGAGGACTTTGCTGCAAAGATCGGCGAAGAAATCAAGAA
>DVHY01000192.1 GCA_018711755.1 Candidatus Limivicinus faecipullorum
GAGCAAGGGGCCTTGTTCTCGCTGCGGCTCGGTCACGCTGCGGCTCTGACATGCCACCGGCATGTCATTCACTACCGCAGCGCCGCTTCGCTACCCCTCGTGCTCCCCTGCTGCTCTATTGTCTATGCTCATACTATAGTTTTTTGACAGTCTCACCGGGCGTCCCTCAGGACGCCCGGTCTTGGAATATGCAGGTATATGTCTGTCTTGGGGATATCCCGGCCCCGGTCTCACTTGGCCAGGACTGCGGCGGTGCGGGCCGCCAGTCTGGCGTTGTTGAGCACCAGCTTGATGTTGCTCTCCAGGCTGTCGCCGCCGGTGAGCTCCACCACCTTTGCCAGCAGGAAAGGCGTGGTCTCCTTGCCGTGGACGCCCTGGGCCTTGCACTGGGCCAGAGCCTCCTCTATGGCCGCATCGATGACCGCCTTGTCCATGGCGTATTCCTCCGGGATGGGGTTGGTCACCAGCATGCCGCCCTTATAGCCCAGCTCCCGCTGAGCGGCGAACATTGCCGCCAGCTCCTCCGGGCTGTCCACCCGGTAGTCCACTCCGAAGCCGCTCTGCCTGGTATAGAAGGCGGGCAGCTCGTCGGTGCCGTAGCCTATCACCGGCACGCCCTTGGTCTCCAGATACTCCAGGGTCAGCCCCAGGTCCAGTATGGACTTGGCTCCGGCGCACACCACCATCACCGGGGTCTGGGCCAGCTCCTCCAGGTCGGCGGAGATGTCCATGGTCACCTCGGCACCCCGGTGGACGCCGCCGATGCCGCCGGTGGCGAAGATCTTTATCCCGGCCATATAGGCTATCATCATGGTGGTGGTGACGGTGGTGGCTCCGTCCGCCCCCCGGGCCACCAGGGCGGGCAGGTCACGGCGGCTGGCCTTGGCCACGCCCCGGCCGGTCTTGCCCAGATATTCTATCTCTTCCTTGCTCAATCCCGCCTTCAGCCTGCCGCCGATGACGGCGATGGTGGCGGGTACGGCCCCGTTGTCCCTGATGGTCTGCTCCACCAGCAGCGCCGTCTCCACGTTCTTGGGATAGGGCATGCCGTGGGAGATTATGGTGCTCTCCAGAGCCACCACCGGCTTGCCGGCGGCCAGGGCCTCCTGCACTTCAGGGGCTATGTCAAGATACTTGTTCATGGTGTTTTCTCCTTTTGATATACCGGCTCAGGCCGCCGGGCCGAAGCTCTTTCCCCCGGCGGCCACGGGCCTTATTTAGACTTTATATAGGGCTTGCCGTTGGCCGCAGGCACCCGGGATTTGCCCACAAAGAGGATGAGCACTATCACCGTTACCACATAAGGTATCATGGATATCAGGTGTACGTTCACTCCCGAGGAGCCGCCCAGCACCACCTTCAGGCCGGAACAGAAGCCGAAGAGCAGGCAGCCCAGCAATGCCCCCTGGGGCCTGAACTTGCCGAAGAGCACGGCGGCTATGGCGATGAAGCCCTGGCCCACGATGGATATGGGGCGGAACTGGTTGGAGGTGGCCATGGTGACGCAGGCTCCGCCCAGGCCGGACAGGAAGCCGGACAGGCACACGCAGGTGAAGCGGGTGGCGATGACGTTGATGCCCAGAGTCTCGCAGGCCTGGGGATGCTCGCCGCAGGCTCTCAGCCGCAGGCCGAAGCGGGTCTTGTAGAACACGAACCACACCAGAATGACCATGATGAACACCAGATAGGTGGAGGCATAGGTGGCAAAGACATTGTCCATGAAGCGGCCGAACACGGTGCTGGTGTCAAACACGCCCTTGAAGAGGGTGGGTATCTTCTGCTCCGGGGTGAGGGGTATGGTGTCGGTGGAGTTGAAGAGCACCCGGGCTATCATTATGACTATGCCTGGGCCCAGCATGTTTATGGCCGTACCGGCTATGGTCTGGTCCGCCCCCAGGTTCACCGTGGCAAAGGCGTGGATGGCTCCGAAGAGCATGCCCGCCAGGCCCCCGCACAAAAAGCCCAGATAGGGGCTGCCGGTAAAGTAGGCCACCACCGTGCCGGTAAAGGCGCCGGCGGTCATCATGCCCTCGATGCCGATGTTCACCACGCCGGAGACTTCCGAGAAGCAGGAGCCCAGAGCGGCATACAGCAGCGGCGGGGTGTAGATAAGGGTGGCATAAAGGATTATGCCGAATTCATTCATAAACGCCGTCATTGTTCAGCCCCCTCCTTTCCGCTCTGTACCGCTGCGGCTTTTGGCTTTTTCTTTATCTGCACGTATTTCAGCCGCTCAAAAATGACGGAGATGGCGATGAACAGCACCACCGTGCCCACGATGACGTTTATCAGCTGGGTGGGGGCTCCCACCAGGTTCAGCTTGCTGCCGCCGTAGATAAGGGCCCCGTAGAATATTCCCGCAAAGAATACGCCGAAGGGGTTGGAGCAGCCCATCAGGGCCACCACTATGCCGGCAAAGCCATAGCCCTCCTGGCTGGAGAACACGCTTATGCGGCTGCCCATGCCCATCAGCTGCAGGGCCCCGCCCAGGCCCGCCATGGCCCCCGACAGGGCCAGGGCAGTGAGGATGGAGCGGTTCACGTTGATGCCGCCGTACTCGGCGGCGGACTTGTTCGCCCCCACGGCTTTCAGCCGGTAGCCCAGGGTGGTCTTGTCGATGATGAGCCAGGCGATGAGCATCATCACCAGGGCCACCAGTATGCCCCAGTTGGCCGTGGGGCACAGGCCCAGATCGGCGATGAGCTCCTTGGACAGCAGGGTGCTGGCATTTTCGGAGATGTTCTTGGTAGCTTCGGCGGTGCCGTCGCTGTGGATGGCGGGGATGCCGGCGATGAAGTTGGACAGGTAGAAGGCTATCCAGTTGAACATTATCATGGACAGCACTTCATTGATGCCCCACTTGTTTTTCAGTATGCCCACTATGGCCCCCCAGAGCGCCCCCGCCAGCATGGCGGCGATAAAGCACAGAGGGATGAGGATGACGGAGGGCAGGCTGCCGAAAAGTATGCCCACGCAGGCGGCGGCCATGGAGCCCAGGACGAACTGGCCTTCGGCGCCGATATTGAATATGCCGGTGCGGAAGGAGAAGGCCACGGACAGGCCCGTCATTATATAGGGTATGGAATAGACTATGACATAGGAGATGCCCTTGACGCTGGTGACGCTGGTGATGAGCCGGCCATATGCCGCCCCCACGTCCAGGCCCATTATCAGCAGGAAAAAGGCCCCTACCACAAAGCCCAGGATTATGGACAGCAGGATATGTATGATCCGGGTCTCGGATATAATGGCAAGCACGCTTTTCTTGTTATCCATTTACCTTACCTCCCGCCATCAGCAGTCCCAGCTGGTTCTCCGTGGCCTCTTCGCCGGGTATGGAGGCCACTATCCTGCCGTCAAAAATCACGTCTATCTTGTCGGAGAGACTCATGATCTCGTCCAGTTCAAAGGACACCAGCAGCACCGCCTTGCCCTTGTTGCGCTGCTCCACGATGTACTTGTGCACATACTCTATGGCGCCCACGTCCAGGCCCCGGGTGGGGTTGACGGCGATGAGCAGGTCCTTGTCGTTCTGCACTTCCCGGGCAATGATTACCTTCTGCTGGTTGCCGCCCGAGAGGGTCCCGGCAGTGCGCCGCTCGCTGTTTTGAGGGCGTATGTCGTAATTTTGTATGGACTGGGTGGCGTGGGCAAAAATGGCCTCCCGGTTGAAAAGGTGGTTCCTGGAATAGGGCTGCTCCTCATAGTTCTGGAGTATCAGGTTGTCCTCCACGCTGAAGTCCAGTATGAGGCCGTGCTTCTGCCGGTCGGCGGGGATGCTGGAGACCCCGTGGTCAAAGCCGAAGCGAGGCGGCTTGTTGAACACGTCCGCTCCGCTTACCAGTATGCGGCCGGAAGTGCCCTTGCGCAGGCCGGTTATCACTTCCACCAGCTCCGTCTGGCCGTTGCCGTCTATGCCGGCGATGCCCACGATCTCCCCCCGGCGCACCTGCAGGTCCAGGCCCTTGACTATCTCCACGCCCCGGTAGTCGTTGCAGTGCAGGTCTTCCACATCCAGCACCACTTCCCCGGGCTCCTGCTTGGGCTTATCCACGGTGAAGGTGACGCTGCGGCCCACCATCATGCTGGCAAGCTGGTTCTCGCTGACCTTCTCCACGTCCACGGTGTCTATGTACTTGCCCTGGCGGATGATGGTGCAGAAGTCCGCGGCGGCCTTTATCTCCTTGAGCTTGTGGGTGATTATTATTATGCTCTTGCCGTCCTTGGTGAGGCTGCGCATTATCTCGATGAGCTCCTCTATCTCCTGGGGAGTCAGCGAGGAGGTGGGCTCGTCCAGTATCAGGATGTCCGCGCCCCGGTACAGGGCCTTGAGTATCTCCACACGCTGCTGCATGCCCACGGAGATGTCCTCTATCTTGGCGTCCGGGTCTATGGCCAGGCCGTAGCGCCGGCTGAGCTCCTCCACATTTTTCCTGGCGGCCACCATGTCCAGGGCCGGGCCCTTGGTGGGCTCCGTGCCCAGGACGATATTCTCCGTGACGGTGAAGGGCTGGATAAGCATGAAGTGCTGGTGGACCATGCCTATGCCGGCGGCTATGGCGTCCCGGGGGTTGTTCATCTCTATGGCTTTGCCGTTTACCAGTATCTGGCCGGAGGTGGGCTTGAGCAGACCGTAGAGCTGGTTCATCAGGGTGGACTTGCCCGCTCCGTTCTCCCCCAGTATCGCGTGTATCTCGCCCTTGTGGACGGTGAGGTTGATGTTGTCGTTTGCCGTGAAATCCCCGAACTTCTTGACTATGTTGCGCATCTCGATGACCGGGGTATTCATATCGATATATTCTCTTGCCAAATCAATGCCCCCTAAGTTCAAATTGTGTACAGCACCATGGCTTACAGAATTTTGAAGAAGGCCTCGAGCTCCGCCGCATGTCTGCCCCGGCAGATGATATGGTGGTTATTGATAGGCTTGGTGAGGAAGTAGGAGAAGTCGTCCAGGCGCAGCTTTATCTGGGTGCGGCAGAGCATGTTGCTGAAGGGGGTGGGTATGATGCTGCCCTCCTGGGCGTGCCAGCGGGACAGGTCGCCCTCGCACTTGAAGATGGTGCAGTCGCTCTCGGCAAAGGTGCCCTGCACCGCCACGCCGATGCCGGACTCAAAGTGGGTGTTCAGGCAGAAGTCCTTGAGCATGGTGGTGGGGATGGTGCAGTGGGCAAAGACGGCGGTGCCGGCCTTGGTGTCGAAGCGGCTGGGATTGCACAGGAACATGGGCTCTCCCGAGACGGCCCCCAGAATGGCCATGGACAGCAGGGCGGGCACGTCGCTCTCGCAGCCGCCGCAGATGCCCTCGTCATTGAGGATGGACAGGGCCAGGCAGCCGGTGGTATACACGGTGTCCAGCAGATCGAAGCAGCGCACGGTGACGCCGCTGAGCTGATATTTATCGCACAGGCGCTTCACCGCCCCGTAGACATACAGGGCCTTCTCCACCTCTTCCGCCTTGTAGCCCTTGGCCTTGAAGGCCCGGGTATACTCGTTCTCAGGATACTCGTTCCTGGCTATCTCCGAGAGGAACTCTTCCATGCCTATCTTCACAAAGCCCATGCCCAGCTTTTCCATCATGGCCTCGGGGCTGTAGTTGCAGGCGATGAGCCACTCGGAGGGCTCGCCGATGCAGCCCAGGTTCTTCCCCTTCAACGCGGCCTTGGCCCGGTGGGCGTTGGCGATGAGGCGGATCTTCTCCGCTATCTGCTGGATGTCGCCGTGGAGTATCTCGCCGCTGCCGCCGTGCTTGTTCAGGAAGCTGAGTATCTCCATGGAGGCGGCCAGGGAATTGCTCTCGCCGCTGGTGAGTATGTAGCAGTGGCGGTCCTTCAGCCGGTCAAAGGCCTGGATAAAGTAGCCCTCGCTGCCGCCGGAGGCCACGTAGAGCAGGGCGAAATCCTCCGCCAGGTACTGCTCCAGAGACACCTTCTCCAGCTTTTCCCCAAGAGCCTGGGACACGGCGTCTATATAATCGGTCATGTGCTGTTCGGTTATCTGGGACAGGGGGCTTCTTATCTGGTAATATGCGGGCATGGTTCATTCTCCTTTTACATAAAAATTTCTGTTTGTATCTGCTTTCTATCCGCCTCCGGGAGAATTGGAAGACGGCAGGAGAGGCGCAGGCTCTCCATGGTATTTTGTTTATTATAGCACAGCAGCTCCCGCTTTTCTATATTTTCTCTCTCTGTTCCCAAAAAAAGTCCTCCACCGCTTTTGCGGTGGAGGACTTGGGTATCAGATTTTCTGCTTTATCACTCGGCCAGAGTGAAGGCGGGGCAGTCAGCAACGGAGGTGGGAACGCTCTTCTCGCCGTTGATGATAGCGGTCTTGGCAGCCTCAACGGTCTCCAGGACCTCAGCGGGGATGTGGTCACGGGTGGGAGCCAGGTCAACGCCGCCGTTGGACAGGTCATACATGTGGACACCGGCAGTGAAGTTGCCCTCGGCAACAGCCTTGGAGATGTCCTGAGAAGCCACGTCCACACGCTTCATAGCGGAGGTGAGCACATGGTCGGGAGCCAGGGAAGCCTGGTCGGTGTCAACGCCGATGGCCCAGATGCCTTCCTCGTCGCAGGCGGAGATCACGCCGATGCCGGAACCGCCGGCAGCGTGGTAGATGACGTCAGCGCCCTTGGTGATCATGTCCTTGGCAGCGGTGGAGCCGCCGGCGATGTCGCCGAAGTTGTTGACATTGTACTGGAGGACCTGAGCATCGGGGCAGGCCTCAAGAACACCGGTGATGTAGCCGATGCCGAAGAGGTTCATGGAGTCGGACACCATGCCCTGGACATAGCCCACGATCTTGCTCTCGGTGACGGAACCGGCAACCAGGCCCACCAGGTAGGAAGCCTGCTCCTGAGCGAACATCAGGCAGGCCACGTTGGGCAGGTCGATGGTGGAGTCATCGATGATGGCGAAGAGCTGGTCGGGGTTGGCCTCGGCAGCCTCACGGGTGGCGTCAGCCAGCATGTAGCCCACGCAGATGATAAGGTCGTAACCCTCGTCGATGAAGGTGTTGATGTTGGTCTGGTAGTCAGCGTCGGTCTTGCTCTCCAGGTAGTTCACCTCGAAGACCTCGGGGTCCAGAGCCTGCAGGCCTTCCCAGGAAGTCTGGTTGAAGGACTGGTCGTTCACGCCGCCAACGTCGGTGACCATGCCGATACGGACCTTCTCGGCAGGAGCGGCTTCCTCCTCGGCGGGAGCCTCCTCGGCAGGTGCCTCAGCAGCGGGGGCCTCGGCAGCATCCTCGGCGGCGGGCTCGCTGGAGCCGCAGGCGCACAGAGCAAATACCATGCAAAGAGCCAGCATAAGTGCGAGAATCTTTTTCATGTTTTTTCCTCCATAATAAAATTATGTGTAGTGACGTGTGTTTCCACACACGAGGGATTATATCACGACGTGCCCGGTCAATCAAGGTCATTCTTAGCAAATTTCCGCATATTTTATGTCCTTGACGTTAATTATTGCGCCGGGACCGCCGGGTCTGCTCCGGCCATGTTCCGGCGGCCTATCCCCGCCGGAGCTCAGATCTGGGCCATCTTCACCGCCGTGTCCAGAGCTATCTCCATCATCTGGGTGAAGGAGCTCTGCCTGTCCTCACTGCTGAGGTACTCCTGGCGGTACAGGTGGTCGGATATGGTGCAGAGGCACAGGGCCCGCTTGCCCGCATAGGCGGCGTTGCAGTAGAGCCCGGCGGCCTCCATCTCCACCGCCAGCACTCCCATGCGCTTCCACTCGTCGCTGCCGTCCAGCCCGGGAGGATAATAGAAGTTATCCGCCGAGAGGATGTTGCCCACCTTCAGCTCCACTCCCCGCTCCTTTGCCGCCTCCACGGCCTTGCTCAGCAGCGTGAAGTCGGCTATGGGGGCAAAGCTGCCCTTTACTCCAAAGGCATTTATATAGTTGGAGTTGGTGCAGGCGGCCTGGCCCGCCACGATGTCCATGAGCTTCAGATCGTCCCTGAAAGCTCCCGCGGAGCCGATGCGTATAATGTTGTCCACATCATAGAAATTGTACAGCTCCCAGCTGTATATGCCTATGGCCGGGATGCCCATGCCCGAGGCCATCACCGTCACCGGCACGCCCTTCCAGGTGCCGGTATGGCCCTGGACGCCCCGGACGTTATTCACCAGCACCGCTCCCTCAAGGAAGGTCTCGGCTATGAATTTGGCTCTCAGCGGATCGCCGGGCATAAGCACGGTCTTGGCTATCTGCCCCTTTTCGGCGGCTATATGGGGGGTTGGTACAGACATTGTTTTTTTACACCTCCGATATTGTTTTTTTGTCTGGATTCGGTAACTTGAATTATAATGTAGAAAAAAGTAAAAGTCAAATTGAAACAGGGCGAAGGATATGTTAGAATGGTCTTTGAGAGAATTATACAGGGGGTAAAGCCCATGGACGAAGTCATGGTCATAGGCATTGCCGGAGGCACCGGCAGCGGCAAGACCACCATAACCAAAAAACTCATGCAACGCTTCGGCGGAGACGTCTCCGTCATCTATCACGACAACTATTACAAGGCCCATCACGACATGAGCTACGAGGAGAGGGCCAAGCTCAATTACGACCACCCGGATTCCTTCGACACCGACCTGCTCATCCAGGCGGTAAGGGACCTGAAGGCCGGCCGCAGCGTCCTCTGCCCCGTATACGATTACACCATCCATGACCGCTCCGACAAAGTCATTGAGGTCAAGCCCGCCCGGGTCATTATCGTGGAGGGTATCCTCATCTTCCAGAGCCGGGAGCTCTGCCGTCAGATGGATATAAAAATATATGTGGATACCGACGCCGACGTGCGCATACTCCGGCGCATAGTCCGGGACGTGCGGGACAGGGGCCGCAGTCTGGAGAGCGTGGTGAACCAATACCTCAGCACCGTAAAGCCCATGCACGAGCAGTTCGTGGAGCCCTCCAAGCGCAACGCCGACATCATCATCCCCGAGGGCGGCCACAACCAGGTGGCCATGGAGATGGTGATGGAGCGGGTGAAGGCCCATATCGACAGATTCAAGTAAAGAGGTTTTCAAAATGGCGAAACTCTATTTCAAATACGGAGCCATGGGCTCCTCCAAGACCGCCCAGGCCCTGATAACCCGCTTCAACTACATGGAGCTGGGCATGAGCGTATGGCTCATCAAGCCCAGCACCGACACCCGGGACGGGGCGGACGTCATCAAAAGCCGCATCGGCCTGGAGGCCCGGGCTCAGATCATCACCCCGGAGCAGGATATCGTGGAGGAGTACCACAGGCTGGGGCCCAAAGACGTGATAATCGCCGACGAGGCCCAGTTCTTCACGCCGGAGCAGATAGACCAGCTGCGCTATCTGGTGGACGAGGAGGATTTGCCGGTGCTGTGCTTCGGCCTGCGCACGGATTTCCTCACCCGCCTTTTCCCCGGCTCCCGGCGGCTCATGGAGCTGGCAGACTCCATAACCGAGATAAAGACCGTCTGCGCCTGCGGCCGCAAGGCCACGGTGAACGCCCGGCTGGACGGGAACGGCCGCATCCTCACCCAGGGGGACCAGGTGTTCCTGGGCGGCAACGACAGCTACATCGCCATGTGCCACAAATGCTGGAAAGAGAAAATAAAGGAGCAATCCGGCGAAGCCTGAGGACAGGGCGCCTCCATACATTTCTTCAAAGCCTGAGCGGGCGGAGATCGTTTGATCTCTGCCCGCTCATTGTCTTGCCGGGGCTTTTGCCGGCGGAGGCCGCCGCCGGCAGCAGGAAGGCCGGAAAAGGCAGGGCCGGCTTACAAGGGGGGGCCTTCCCGGCCCCACGATAAAAGGGCTTGCCGCCCGCTCTTTGCGGATGGCAAGCCCTTTCGGCTACTTGAAATATTTTTGCTTTAAGCTCCTGTCTGCCCTTTCAAAGCGCAGCTCAGGAAAAGAGGAAGCCCTCCCCGCCAAAGGGGAATTTATTTGTGCTCCTGAGCCTCTGCCTGATGGACCACTACCTGGCTGAAGGGGATCTCTATGCCCTTGCTGTCCAACAGCAGCTTCATCTCCCGGTTCAGAATCCGGCGGCCGATAAAGTAATCCTCTTCGGTCACATCCGCCACAACGCGGATGACCACCGAGGACGCGGCCAGCTCCTCTATGCTCACATATCAGTCCAAATGGTCATCATCACATGGACGATCTGTATCGTGCCGGCGGTATATATTCTGTCATGCACGAGTTAAATCGTAGGAACCTGATTGACACTAATTGCATGACAGTGGCAGAAAAGACAATTGGGGAACTGCTGCCCGGCCATGAAGTTAAAAATAATGACGTTATCCATCACATTGATTCCCCCTATAGCGAACAGGGGGGGCTGGCCGTTCTTTATGGGAATCTGGCCCCTATGGGCTGTGTTGTTAAAGCAGCTGCTGTTTGCCCGGGAGTGATGAAGCACACCGGTCGTGCAAGGGTATTCAACTCCATGGAAGATGCAACTCAAGCAATACTTAATGATAAAATCGTAGCTGGAGATATGGTAGTCATTAAGACTGAGGGGCCCAAAGGCGGGCCAGGCATGCGCGAAATGCTCTCTCCAACAGCAGCAATTGTTGGAAAAGGGCTTGGCGAAACTGTTTCTCTCCTTACGGACGGGCGTTTTTCAGGCGCCACACGGGGCGCCGCCATCGGTCATGTGTCACCGGAGGCAATGGAAGGCGGAGTATGAGGAGAAGATGGAGGAGACAAAAAAGCAGTTGGATTATCCTCTGCTTGCGGAGAGCTATCCCAACGACGACCCGGAATCCCTGGTGGAGCTGGTGTGCGAGGTGCTGTGTTCTTCCATGCCCAGCATCAGACTGGGCGGGGAGAACCTGCCAATGTCCAGAGTCAAATCCCGGTACCGACGGCTGCGCTTTGAACACATAGCCTATGTGCTGGATTCCCTGCGCCTGAGCGAAAGCAGAATACACAACATAAAGGCCTATCTTCTCCGGGCGCTGTATGACGCCCCGGTGACTATACTATATCAATCCTTGTTCTAAACAATAGTGATAAATTCCATCCTGTGCAACGTGTCCGCATACTTTGTCTGCCACTGCTTTCAGTTGTTCAGAAGCATTTGCCATTGCTATACCAGTTCCAACGGTTTGAAGCATTTCGATGTCATTATTACCATCTCCGAAAGCAATCGCTTTTTCCGG
>DVHY01000193.1 GCA_018711755.1 Candidatus Limivicinus faecipullorum
GAAATACCTGGACAGCCTCAGCATTGCCGGGCTTTTAAAAGCCGTGGCGGAAAAGTTCTTCCAGTGGCTCAGCTTCACCGCCAGGGCCCCCAGGGCCAGGAGGATGAACAGTCCGCAGATACCGGCAGGGATGTAGAGCATAGGGGAGCTGCCAAGGAAGCTCAGCTGAGACGGCTGCATCGACGCCATTTTGATTCCCAGGGCGCCCAGTACAGCGCCGGACAGATACACATAGGGGTGGTCCCTCTTTATAAAGTTTACCAGTTTTTTCATCTTGAGCCTCCATGGGTCAGCTATTTTTTCCGCTGCTCCGGCGGGTAAAACTTAAAATCAGTTGGGCTGGTTCTCCACTGCCCAGTTCCACAGTTCGTCAAAGTCCTCCTGGGTGTAGGTGGCCAGGGCCGCGTTGACATCTGCCAGAAGCTGGTCGTCGCTCTTCCTCAGGCCCACGCAGGAGCCGTTGAAGCCCAGTTCAAAGCCGTCCCCCTCAGCAAACTCGATTATGTTGTAATCCGGGTTCAGCTCCAGGTAGCTGGTGGAATTCTCCAGGTTGATGACTATGGCGTCGCAGGTGCCCTGGTCAAGGCGGGAGATCATGTTGGGCACGCTGTCCACAGGGGGCAGGTGGTTCACGCCTTCCATCTGGTCGATGACGGTGTCCAGCATGGTGTCCTTCTGGCCCAGGATGCTGGCGCCGGAGAAGTCGTTGATGGTGGTGCCGCCGGCATAGGGGGAATCAGGCAGAGTCATGAGGCCGTAGACGGTGACGTGGTAGGGATCGGAGAAGTTGATGGACTGGCGGCGATCCTCGGTGTCGGCCATGCCGGCGATGATGGCGTCTATCTGGCCCTGGTTGAGAGCCTCTATAAGTCCGGTCCAGGCCAGCTTCACGATGACCAGCTCACGGCCCAGGGACTCGGCGATGTGCTTTGCTATCTGCACGTCGTAGCCTTCGGCGTAGGCGCCGGGCACGTTCTCAATGGGGTAGTTGGTATCGCTGGCGGTGTCCTCCTGCCAGTTGCTGGGGGCGTATGCGCACTCCATGCCCACACGGAACTGGAGGGTCTCTCCGCTGTCGCCGCTCTCCTGGGCGGGGGCCTCGGCGTCCTCCTCGGCAGGTGTCCCGGTGGCCTGGGTCTGGCTGCTGCCGCAGGCGGCCAGGGAGAATATCATAAGGGCCGCAAGCAAAAGGCTTATCATTCTTCTTGTCATTTTTCATTTCCGTCCTTTCAGTCATAATACAAAAAGCCATGGCTGCGTGTACCGCATCCATGGCTTAATGACGAGATCATTGCCCCCGGAATGTGTTCCGGGAACATACAGCCAATGATAGCGCTCCACAATTCAGTGACAGTCCGCAGGATATTCTCCGGCGGCCCAGCAGAAAAGGTTCAGAACCTCTTTTCAACTTCGGCGGCGGCCCCTTTCGCCCCATCGGAAGTTCTGCCTTCCTCAAGGATGGCGGCTACTGATGACAACCGCGCCTCTACCATTGTCCCAAAGCCTCTCGGCTCCGGGCAATTTATTTTGTTGGGCTGAGACTAGCGCATTTTTCACATCTTGTCAATACCCCATTTTCTATTTCTTGCAAACGCACAAATTCCTTCAATTTTTTCCAGAAAATTTTGTTGTTTCAAACAAGCATGCCGGAGGCGACCTCTTTATTTTTTTATACACTTTTAATGGGAAATGTGTTATCATGGGACCTGGACCGAAAAGGCAATACAAGCATGGAGGCTTGCAAATGCACAGCTTTATCAAACGTCTCTCCACATCCCAGATAATCATTCTGGGTTTTGCGGGCGTAATACTTCTGGGCAGTCTGCTGCTGACGCTGCCCTTTGCCACTCTGGACGGCTATGGCGCTCCCTTTGCCGACGCCCTTTTTACCGCCACCTCCGCCGTCTGCGTCACCGGGCTGGTTGTCCACGATACCGCCACCTACTGGTCTACATTCGGCCAAACGGTAATCATCCTCCTCATTCAGATTGGAGGTATGGGAGTTGTCACCATTGCGGTGGCCCTCTATTCCATCTCCGGCAAGCGCATCAGCCTCAAACAGCGCAGCACCATGCAGGAGTCCATCTCCGCACACAAGCTGGAGGGCATAGTGGGCATGACCGGTTTTATAATCAGGATGACCCTGGTCTTTGAGCTGATGGGGGCCCTGCTTCTCGCCCCCGTGTTCATCCCTCAGTTCGGACTTGCCAGGGGCATAGGCTACAGCCTCTTTCACTCCATTTCCGCCTTCTGCAACGCTGGCTTCGACCTGATGGGCATAGACAGCCCCTATTCCTCCGTCACCGCCTACGTGGCCAATCCTCTGGTGAACATCGCCATCATGTCCCTCATCGTCATCGGCGGCATCGGCTTTCTCACCTGGGACGACATACGCTGCAACGGCCTGCATTTCAGGCGCTACCAGCTGCAAAGCAAGGTGGCCATAGTCACCTCCCTGCTGCTCATATTTATCCCCGCCGTCTATTTCTTCTTTTTTGAGCTGTCGGAAATGGACACTTTGCCCCGTGTGCTGGGTTCCCTATTTCAGTCCGTTACCCCCCGCACAGCAGGCTTCAACTCCGTGGACCTGACAAAGCTCAGCGACTGCGGCGTGTTCATCATGATAATGCTCATGCTGGTGGGCGGCTCCCCCGGCTCTACCGCCGGCGGTATGAAGACCACCACCCTGGCCGTCATCCTGGCCAACGCCGTCTGCGTCTTCCGCCACCGGGACAGCGCCCGCTTCTTCGGCCGCCGTGTCTCCGAAGACACGGTGCGCAGCGCAGCCACTATCCTGGCCATGTACCTGGTCCTGTTTATCGCCGGAGCACTGGTCATAAGCCGGGTAGAGGACCTGCCTCTGCTCACCTGTCTCTTTGAGACCGCCTCGGCCATAGGCACCGTGGGCCTCACCCTTGGCATCACCCCGGAGCTGAGCCAGCTGTCCAGGGCCATACTCATCTTCCTGATGTACATGGGCCGTGTGGGCGGTCTTACCCTCATCTTCGCCACCACCGCTCCCAGCCAGGGCGTCTCCGCCCGCTATCCCCAGGGCAAGCTCAACGTGGGCTGACATCCTGCCCCCGCTCACGGGCCTTGCGGCGCCTGCTTTTCGCTCCGGCGGAAAAGGCGCAGGGCCCGTCTGTCTGTACATGCTTTTACCCGACTTTCCCATAGTTGCCGGCTTTCGTTTATTCAGGACTATTAAAAACATGCCGCTGATGCGGCGGAATGGAGACAGCAATGAAATCAGTTCTCATAATCGGCCTGGGCCGCTTCGGCAGCCACATCGCCAGAAAACTCAACGCCATGGGCCACGAGGTCATGGCCGTGGACAGCAACGAGGATAGGATAAACAGCGTCCTCCCCTTTACCACCAGCGCCCAGATAGGCGACAGCACCAACCGGGCTTTTCTGGAGAGCCTGGGGGTAGACAGCTTCGACTCCTGCATCGTGGCCATAGGCGACAACTTCCAGAACTCTCTGGAGACCGCCTATCTGCTCAAAGACCTGGGGGCAAAGCACGTGGTCGCCCGGGCCTCCAGCGGTGTACAGGAGAAGTTCCTCCTGCGCAACGGCGCCGACCAGGTGGTATACCCGGAAAAGCAGCTGGCGGCGTGGATAGCCATCCGCTGCACCAGCGAGCACATTCTCGACTACATAGAGCTGGAGGGCGACTACTCCATCTATGAGCTGTCCATCCCGGACAACTGGCTGGGCAAGACCGTAGCTCAGCTGGATATCCGCAAAAAACACGGCATAAACATCCTGGGCATCCGGGAAAACGGCCGGCTGAACCTCAACGTCACTCCCGACTCCCTGCTGAACCGGGGCTGCTCCATTCTGGTGCTGGGCCCGGACAACGCCATGCAGAAGGTCTTCAAAATCTGACCGGAGAGGGCGAAGACATACAGAGAGACCGCAGCGGAAAACCGCTGCGGTCTCTCTGTATTTTGGCTTATTTTAATTTTATTATGTCGGCGTTCAGGGGGCCTATGCTGCCGCAGTAAGTGCCGCAGCCCGCCTCCTGGCAGTTGGCCACATAGCTGTAGGCCTGGGTCCCCCGGTTTATCACCGCAAGGAAAGCCCCGTCCTCCGCCTTCTCCCCGAAGGCGTCCGCTCCGTCCCTGATATAGCGCAGGATGAGCAGCACGTCCTTGTTTGCCGCCATGAAGCTGGCGCCGCCGGTGGACAGCACGGGAGTGCTGTTTCTCAGCTGGGCCAGGGCGGCATAGTAGTCGTGGAGGGATTCATCCCCCTCTTTAAAGGGCAGGCGGTTAAAGGGGTCGTTGATGCCGCACATTCCCTGCTCGTCCCCGTAATATATGCAGGGCACTCCGGGGATAGTGAACTGTATGGCGGCGCACAGCCGCTGCAGGGCTGCCGCCCGATCCAGTTCCTCAGGGCCGAAATATATCTTCAGCTGGTCTTCCCGGCTCAGTGAGCGCAGCCACACATTGGTGGCAAGAGCCGTGCGCAGCCGCTCCACGTCATGGGAGCCCAGCAGGTTCATAAGGGCGTAATACATGGGCTTGGGGTAGTTCATCTGCTGGGATATGAAGAACTCGCACAGGGCGTGGGCGTCGGAATAGCCGTGCATGAAGGCCAGCACCGCATCCCTCAGGGGATAGTTCATCACCGAGTCCAGGGCGGCGCCCAGGGCATAGCGGCGGCGGCTGCCGTAGCTCTCCTTGATTATGGCGTCCTCCCAGACCTCCCCTATTATGGGAGCATCGGGCTTCACGGCCTTCACCGAATCCCTTATGAGTTCCAGCACGTCGTCGGGCAGCTCGTCGGCCACATCCAACCTCCAGCCGGAGGCCCCGTGGCGCAGCCACAGCTTTACCACGCTGTCCTCCCCGGTGACTATGTCCTGCTGCCACTTGGGGTTTTGCTCGTCCACCTCCGGCAGGTCCTTGAAGCCCCACCAGCAGCGGTATTCGTCGGGAAATTTGCTGAAATCGTACCAGCGGTAATATTCCGAGTCTTTGCCCTGGCAGGCACCCTTGCCGGGATAACTGCCGTAGCGGTTGAAGTAGCGGCTGTCCGCCCCGGTGTGGGAGTAGACTCCGTCCAGGATAAGGCGTATGCCCGCCTTTTCCGCCTGGGCGCACAGGTGCTCAAAGTCCTCCATGGTACCCAGGATCGGGTCCGGCCGGTGATAATCGGAGGTGTCATAGCGATGGTTGGACCGCGCCTCCACTATGGGATTGAGGTAGAGGCAGCTGATGCCAAGCTCTTTCAGATAGGGCAGCTTCCCCTCAATGCCTTTGAAGGTGCCGCCGTAAAAGTCATCGGGGCTGTAGCTGCTCTCAAAGGGCCGGGGCTGCCAGCGCACCGGCTCCTCCAGGCTCTTGTGCAGCTCCGGGGTCTGGCCCAGGGAACGGTGATACTCCACGCCTTTGCTGGCGGTATCGTCGTCGCTGAAGCCGAAGCGGTCGGGAAAGACCTGATACATCACGCTGCGGCGGAACCAGGCGGGGGTGTCGAAGCCCCGCTCATACACCGTCAGCCTGAAGCCGCCCCCCTCCCGGCCCATGAGCCGGCCGATATATCCGGTGCCGTCCGGACAGAGCCAGTGGCAGCCCACCACGGTCTCTATCCTGAAACGATACCAAAGGGCCTGGGCAGTCTCCGGGGCGGTAAAGCTGGCGGAAAAGCAGCTGCCCGTCTGCCTCATGGGATAGCTCCACTCCACATTGTCTCCGTATACTATCAGCTCCGCCTTCTTCACCTTGCCGCCCTGGAGGCGGAAGGCCAGGCGGACCTGACTGCCGCACTCCACGGCCCCGGCGGGGCTGCGGTATACGGCCATGCGGCTGTCGTGGGCCACCGCCAGCTCCGTGGAGGCCGTATGCCTCAGCACGCCTATCACATTGGCGGTACGGGGCTGGAGGGCGTACATGTCCTCCAGGTTGATGCCCGTGGAGCGCAGGTCCTCGCAGCAGCGGGACACGGAGTAATAAGCGGCGTTGAGGGCAAAGCCGCAGTCATCCATCAGAAGGCGCATCACCTCCGGGGCCATAAGGGGGTTGCCCCGGGAATAGAAACATTCCCCCAGCCTGTCCAGCGTCAGGCCCATGAGCAGGCAGTCATGGATGGCGGCGTAGCTGGTGGCCGAAGCCTGAAAGTATTGCTGTATCAGGCTGGCCGCCGGCGCCGCCTCCAGCTGTTCGATCAGCTCCTTATCCCCGCCTACGGGGACCCAGCGTCCCTCCCGGAACTCCGCTTCCACCTCGCGGCGGTCACTGTAGCTGACGGTCATACAGCAGCCCTGGGACCAGTGTTCCTTATAGCTGCCGCCGAAATAAACCTTATATCTTCTCAGAGCATCCATATGTAGTGTCTTGCGTACTCCTCTGCTGAAAGATCAAAACTGAAGTTCTCCTGCATGGCATAGCTTATCAGGCCCTGCATTATCTCCTCGTTCCTGTAGCAGCTGAGAGCGCTGCGGATAGTGTCCCGCATCTCCCAGGCGTCAAAGTTGGCGAAGGTAAAGCCGTTGCCCTCCCCGGTGAAACGGTTGTAGGGCTTGACGCTGTCCTTCAGGCCGCCGGTCTCCCGGACGATGGGGATGCAGCCGTAGCGCATGGCTATCATCTGGCTCAGGCCGCAGGGCTCAAAGCGGGAGGGCATGAGGAAGAAGTCGCTGCCCGCATACACCAGGTGGGCCAGGTCGTCATTATAGCCGATGTAGGAGCAGACCTTGCCCCGATAGCGGCTCTCGGCGCCCCGCATAAAGTTTTCAAATCGCTCTTCCCCGCTGCCCAGGAGCATGAACTGCATATCCTCCCGGCTCATAAGGTCGTCCAAGACGCAGGCCACCAGGTCGAAGCCCTTCTGGGAGGTCATCCTTGTGACCATGGCGAATATGGGCACGTCCGGCCTCTGCTCCAGGCCCATCTGCTCCTGGAGGACGGCCTTGCATTTGGCCTTGCCTTTCAGGTGGCCCCGGTCATAGCGGGCGGGAAGGGCCGGGTCGTTGAAGGGGTTATAGACCTTGGTGTCTATCCCGTTGAGTATGCCGGTGAGCTGTCCGGCTCTGGCGTTGAGTATGCCGTCCAGGCCCTCGGAGTACTCCGGGGTCCTTATCTCCCAGGCATAGCTGGGGCTGACGGTATTTATCCTGTCGGCAAAGACGCAGCCCGCTTTCAGATAGTTGGCGCAGCCGTCCTGCTCCAGATACTCGCTGGTATAATAGCTGCTGTCCACTTCCAGAAGGTCCTGGACAAAGTCAAAGCTGTAGCGGCCCTGGAACTTTATATTGTGTATGGTGAGGAGATATTTTATCTTGTCCTGGATCCAGCCTCTGTACTGGGTGTGGGCCAACATGGGCATCATGGCGGTGTGCCAATCGTTGCAGTGGATGATGTCCGCGCTGAAGTCCAGGTTGGGTATCACGTCCAGCACGGCCCGGCAGAAGAAGGAGTACTGCTCCCCTTCGGCATTGCCGCCCCTGTAGATGGCGTCCCCGAAGTACTGCTCGTTGTCTATGAGATAGAATGTAATGCCGTCCAGCTCCAGCTTTTCCAGGCCCACATAGGCGTTGCGCCAGCCCATCCTGGAGTAGAAGTAGAACATGTGCTCCACCTTATCGGCATACTTCTCCTTGATGCAGTGGTGGTAGGGGGTGATCACCCTGGCGTCAATGCCCAGCTTCTTCAGGGCCTTGGGCAGAGTGCCCACCACGTCGGCCAGGCCGCCGGTCTTGGACAGGGGCACACACTCCGCCGAGGCCAGCAGCACTTTGGGCATCTCCGTCCTCCCCCGTTCCCGGAGCATATCCTTGAATTCTTTTTTCATTGTCCATCCTCCTTTAATTGGGAAAACTCAGTGAAAACCAAGCGGGACTTGAGCTCAGCTCTTTTTCTTCCTTTTTCCGCCTTTTGCCTCCCCGGCGGTCTTGGCGGATCTGGCAGCCTTGGGGGTCTTGGCGGTCTTTTCCTCTTTCTTGGGCCTGAAACTGTAGAAGAGGCAGGACATCCCTGGCAGGCTTATATTTGCGGAATAGTCCATATCCAGGAAGGGGACCTTTCTGGAGCTGATGCGTTTTTTGCCGCCCTTGCCGCTGCCGCCGTATACCTCTTCCTCACTGCACAGCAGCCGGTTCAGCGTCCCCTCCCAGGGCAGGGCTATCACAAAGTCCTCATAGTCCACAGGAGTGAAATTGCACACGCAGACCACGTAGTCGTCATCCTGGGGAGATGAGCGGAGGAAGGCAATGGAGCTGCGCTCCTTGTCGTCAACATTCAGCCAGGTGAAGCCTTCCCAGGAGCGGTCTATCCGGTAGAGGGCGGGATGATTCTTGTAGATATGGTTCAGCTGCCGGTAATACTGGCGCATACCCTCGTGCTTGGGATAGTCCAGGAGATTCCAGTCCAGCTGCTGCTGCCAGTTCCACTCGATGAACTGGGCAAACTCACCGCCCATAAAGCACAGCTTCTTGCCGGGATGGGCGAACTGATAGCCGTAGAGGCTGCGCAGGGAGGCGAACTTCTGGTCGTAGTCCCCGCTCATCTTGTTGACCATGGAGCCCTTGCCGTGGACCACCTCGTCATGGGAGTAGGCCAGGACGAAGTTTTCGGAAAAGGCGTACATCATGGAGAAGGTGAGCCTGTTGTGATTGAAGCTGCGGAAGTAGGGGTCCAGGCTCATGTAGTCTATGGTGTCGTGCATGAAGCCCATGTCCCACTTGAAGGTGAAGCCCAGGCCGCCGTCCTCCACGGCGCCGGTTATCAGGGGAAAAGCGGTGGATTCCTCGGCAATGGTGATGGCGCCGGGGTAGTTTTGAAGCACGGTGCTGTTCATTTTCTGGAGGAAAGCCACTGCCTCCAGATTGATATTGCCCCCGTCCTTATTGGGGGTGAAGTTGCTGCCCCGGCCGTAGTCCAGGTACAGCATGGAGGACACGGCGTCCACCCTGATGCCGTCCACATGGTATTCCTCAAAGAAGAGGCAGGCGGAGGAGATGAGGAAGCTCTGCACCTGGTTGGAGCCGTAGTCGAAGATATAGGTGCCCCAATCCGGGTGCTCGGCCATGCGCTGCTCCTTGCATTCATATAGGTTGGTGCCGTCAAAGCAGGCCAGGCCGTGCTCGTCCCTGGGGAAGTGGGCGGGCACCCAGTCGATGATGACGCCTATGCCGGAGGCATGGAGAGTGTCCACCATGCATTTGAAGTCGTCGGGATTGCCGTAGCGGGAGGTGGGCGCATAATACCCCGTGACCTGGTAGCCCCAGGAGCCGTCATAGGGGTATTCCGAGACAGGCATGAGCTCCACATGGGTAAAGCCCATGTCCTTGCAGTAGGCGGCCAGGGCCTCCCCCAGCAGGCGGTACTGGGCCTTCTCATAGCCCAGGTCCTTCCAGGAGCCCAGATGCACCTCGTATATGCTCATGGGCTGGCTGAGGGCGTTGCGCTCCCGGCGCTTTTTCATGTATTTCCCGTCCGTCCACTGGTAGGAGCCGCCGTTCCAGACTATGGAGGCGTTGTCCTTTCCGTTTTGGGCAAAGGAGGCAAAGGGGTCGGATTTCAGCACCTGCCTGCCGTTGGACTGGGTCACGCAGTATTTGTACAGGGCGTCCTTGTGCAGGCCCTCCACAAAGCAGACCCACACTCCCCCTTCCAGCGGCTCCATGGGGGTGGCCTCCCTGTCCCAGCCATTAAAATCACCCACCAGCGTTACTGCCTTGGCGTTGGGGGCCCATAGGACAAAGCGGTGAGCGTTCAGTTCCGGCACGTAGTGGCAGCCGTAGCACAGCCAGGCCTTCTGAGCCTTACCGGTGTTAAAAAGGTATATATCCCCCTGAGGGACATAGTTCAGATATTTTGCATCCATGCGCATATCTCCCTTGTCTGAATGAATTTTTCCTTTGTCTATTCACACTCATTATACATACTTTCTCTGTCAATTCCAAGAGAAAACTTTACAGCCCTAACAAAATAGGCATTTTGCTGTATATGCAGTGTATAATACCGGCAAAAACTCCCAGTAAACGAAGAAATCCCCCGGCTCATCAGAGCCGGGGGAAACTTTGCTTATATGGTCTTTGTTTTTGTCCCGTTTTCAGGGAGGCTTACTTGTTCTTGCCCTTCTTCAGGCGAGGCATCACAGCTACCATTGCGCCGCCGGAGAGGATGAGCGCCGCTGCCCACAGGGCCAGATTGCTCTCATCGCCGGTCTGGGGGCTGGCGGAGGCCTGGGCCTTGGTCAGTATCTGGAAGGTGCAGCTGGGAGTGTCGCCGTAAATGGTCTGCACAGTCAGAGTGTAGGTGCTGCCGGCAGTGCGGGCGTTCAGGAAGGCCGCGCTGAGGGTGAGGGTCTTGCCGGAAGAGCTGAGGGCGTAGTAGTCCTCAAAGTTGTTGATCAGCTGAGTGCCGCCTACCCAAACCTGGGAGATGGGGTCGGAGCATACGAACTGCAGGTTCTTGCTGCTGCCGATGACGTGCTTGTCGGTATCAACAGGCTTCAGGGTAGCGCCCACCCGGAAGGTTCCGCTGGCATATCCATAGGAGGTGAGCACGCTGATGGTGTGGGAACCGGTGGCCAGATTGTTCATGTAGCTGGCTGCCACGCCGAAGGTCTGCACGCCGTTGTAGGTGAGCTTGTCGCCGCCTACCCGGATGCCGTCTATAGCCACTTCATAGTAGGTGTAGGTGGAGCCTACCACAGGCTTCAGGTCGGGTATTACGGTGAAGTAATAGGTGCCGTCGCCGGAGTACCAAGTGTTCTCATAGGCGGGGTACACCGCTGCCTTGCCCGGGTTAATGTTGCCGCCGCCGTCGCCGTCGCCGCCGCCGCCGTTATAATTACCGTTGATGGCAAAGCCTGCAATCTTTACATAGCTTCCGCCGGGGTAGCAGTAGTACAGGTCATAGCTGCCATTGTTAAGGCCGTCCAGGAAGGACTTATTCAGAGTGATCTCGTTGCCACTGACGGTGTAGCTGCTGCTGGAGAGAGTATAACGGCTGGTAGTGCCGCTGGGAGCATACTGGTATCCCGCAGGTGCCTGGTTGGTGAACACGTAATGGGGATATGCGGTGCTGGAGTTCTTGTAGTAGTTGATGTTGCTGGAATCCACTTTGGGCAGAACGTAGATGTAGAAGTCGGCAATGCTGAAGCCGTCGATGCTCTTGAAGCGCACGGTGAAACGATCGGCGCGGTTGCTGACGGCGCTGCCCAGGATGGTGTACTGGTAGGTACCGTTGCTCTCAGCCACAGTGTAGTGAGTGCGCTCGGTAAGAGTGGTGGTCTGGCCGTTGCTGTCGATAAGCAGGATATCGCTGACCTTCATGTTTGCACTGTAGCTCATGGAGGTGTTGTTGCTGCTGCGCAGGTCATAGGTGTAAAAGCTGTTGGCAACATTGCCGTAGAGCTGGGTCACCTGGAACTTGGCGGTGGCGCTGACGGGGACCACCTGCCAGTTGTAGCCGGTGACTTCGGTGCACCATCTGGACTGGTAGCCGGTGGCTAGCCAGTCGGAGTAGACGCCGGTAACATCATCATGGTCGTTGCCGTTAACTGCCCTGAAATAACCGCCGGTAAAGGTTCCCTTGGTGCCGGCATTGTTCATGTTGTTATAATAGCCGCCGGAGATATAGGCGGTGCTGCCGGTGTTGGCCCAGAAATTGCCGTATACGGTCAGGCTGTCGGAGGAGTAGAAGATAGCGCCGGAATTGAGAACTACTTCCTTAACACCGCCGTTGGTTATCTTCACGGTGCCGCCGTTCACGGTCACAGTAGCGTCCAGCTTCTCGCCAGCCAGATCAAGAGTCAGGCTCTTGCTGATGGTGACGTTCTCCTGAAGGGTCCCGGTCTGAGGGATCAGGGTCACGGTCTGGCCGTCCTGGGCATTGTCAATGGCAGACTGAAGGGCAGTGTACTTGTTGCTGCCCACCTGGGCCACATTCAGGCCGTCGGAGACATTGCCGTTGCCGTCGTTGAAAGAGTTGTCGGCCCACAGATCTTCAGGAACCGTCACGCTGCCGAAGCTGCCGGTCACTATGGACAGATTGCCCTTGCTGCAGCCGTCAAAGAAAGTGTTGGTAATGGTGTAGGTGCCGCCGTTAATGGTCAGCTTATCGCTGCTGGAGGGGAAGCTGAATCCCTTGCCGTTGGTCTGCACATTCAGAGAGGTAAAATAGTTGCTGGCGCCGTTGACCACCACGGGATTGGTCACCACCAGGGTGCCGTTCTTTACGGTGGAGTTGGTCATGGTCAGGTTGTTGACCGTCAGAGTGTTGTTGTTCAGGTCAATGACCTTACCGCTGAGCACCAGGCTCTCCACAGTCTGGCTCTGGTTCAGCTTGATATTGGTCTTGCCGGCGTCGATAGCTGCCTGGATATCGCTGTAGCTGGTGCCGTCCCCGTCAACTGCAGTACCCTCACTGGGGTTAAATGCACTGAAGAGGTCAAAGATAGGCTTTTTCTCCTCTCCCGTCAGGGAGCCGGAACTATCGGGGGTCTGGGTGCTCTCAGGGGTACTGGGAACGTAAAAGGGATCGTCATTCCCGAGGTCGCTGGAGCCTGAGCCCAAGTTGCCCTCCAGGCCGGAGCCTGCATTATTGCCGCTGTTTATCTGGGTGCTTGTGTCGGTGCTGGTGGTGCCGCCGCCGTTCAAATCAAAGGCGTAGGCAGAGCCTCCCATGAGGCTCAGGCACATGGCAACCAGAAGAAGCATAGATAAGAATTTACTTGCTGTTTTCATGTTGTCCGTCTCCTTATATTGCTATTTTTAAACACGAAATTAGTTGGCCTTCAATGGGTTTCCCCTGCCCATCTCTGGTGTGAATATAATGTACCACGATGTTATGTAAAATGCAAGTACTTTTTTCACGATTTTGCTATAATTTTTTTCTGTTTTGTAACTACTCTGAATTTGAATATTAGCTATTTGTGACCTTATGTCAAGCAAATCTATTATTTATCGTCTTTTTGCGGCATTTCTGTCACATTTCCCTCAATCCCTTTCAGGTAATCTTAATAATTCTTAACGTACTTTTGTAACTCTTTGTTGCATTTTCCCATCGTCAACTATATGACGCCTGAACTTATTACTTTGTTCCCGCAGCCGATAAAAATTTTTTCAGAAAAAAACTGCGTTCCGGGGCCTTTTGGCCCGGAGCGCCTGCTTTTTCGGCTTCTCACGAGCCTTTCCGCTGTTATTATACCATATATATATTATAATGTATATATCCCCGGCGGCGGCTTTATCACTTTTTAAGGCCGGACCCGCAGGAAAAAGCGGGGCCGCAGGCTGCGGCCCCGCTTCTCCCTGCTTCCTCCGGGAAGCCGGGCAGTTTATTTACGTCTGTGTTTCTTGGCCTTCACCACGTACCAAAGCACTCCGCCCATGCCCACCACGCAGACGGCTATCATGCCTATCCACAGCCCCATGTTGGCGCTGTCCCCGGTCTTGGGGGTGGTCCAGGGCTTATTGCTGTTGTAGGTGGGGGTCTGGTTGTTGATGATGGTCTTGGACTTCACGGTGAAGGTGGTCTCTGCAGTTCCGCCTGCGGACACTATGCTCAGCTTGTGGGTACCCACGCCCAGCTGATCCAGGCAGGACTTGTTCAGGGTGACTATGGTGCTGCCCTCGCTCACGGAGTAGTAGATGTTGGACAGGGTGAAGCCGTTGAGCATGACGGCCTTGAACTCGCTGTAAGGCGCGTCGGAGGTAAAGCTCAGGCCGTTGCTGCTGCCCTGGCGCCACACTGCATTGGCTCCGGAAATTATCTTGGGCACCGCCACCTGGGTGATCTTGATGTCCCTGGCATGGCAGATGCTGCAGGTGCGCTCCCAGTAATTCGGAGCGTTGAAGGTCCAGCCGCTCCAGTTGTGGTTGCACTGGCTCTGGGTATTCACGGGGATGGTCTTGCTCTCCTTATAGCCGCAGCCGCACTGGCGCTCCATAAGGCCCTCGGTGGTGGCGGTGGCCTCTCTCACCGTCCTCCAGGCGCCGAAGCTGTGGGCGGCATAGCCGTACTTGTCGGCGTTGCTGCTCAGGGTGCAGCCGGAGGCGGTACACTCGTGCCAGTGGTGGGTGCTGTCATAGGTCCACGCGCTGTTCCACTTGTGTTCATGCTGGGGGCTGGGCAGTATGGGTATCTGCTCCTGTTTCACGCGGCCGCAGACCGTACACTTATACTCAATGGTCCCGGCGGATGTGGTGGTGGCCTCCTTGGTCACGGTGCCCTTGTCAAAGGTATGGGCGCCGAAGCCGTTTTTCTGGCCGTTGTCCGTCAGGGTGCAGCCCGCAGCTGTGCAGTCATGCCAGTGGAACTGCTCGTTTGAAGTCCAGTCCGTGCTCCAGCTGTGCTGATGCTCCAGCATCTGGATATCCTCGGTCTTTGTTCCTTTGCAAACCGTACAGGTATAGGTACGTATTCCTTTTTCCGTGGTAGTGGGCTCCTTGGTCACCACTCCGTTGTCCCAGGTATGGGGCTGGGTCTCAACGGCGGAGCAGCCCTCTTTCACGCAGTTTCTTATATGGCAGTCCGCATCCGCATACTGCCAGGCGCCGTATTCGTGCTGGCACTCCTGGGCCTGCTCTTTTTTGTAGCCGCAGACGCTGCATACGCCGCTGTCATCGAAATTGTGGGCCTGGGTCTCCGTGGCGCCGCAGTCCGGTGTGGTGCAGGTCCTCACATGATTCTCGGCGTCCTGGGACACCCACTGGCCGTAGCTGTGCTGATGTTCCTCGGTCTGCCGCACATATCCGCATATCTGGCACTTGCCGCTGTCGTCAAAGCTGTGGGGCTCAGTGCTTATCGCCGTGCAGCCATCTCTCATGCAGTCCTTTTTGTGCTCGGTCTCGCTGTAATCTCTCCACTGTCCCCAGTCGTGGCCCAGGGCGGGGATCGCTCTGAGCTCAGTTGCCTGGCACTTTTCGCAGATGTATTCCATCTGCCCTTCCTGCTCGCAGCTGGCCTCGCTTATGACCTTGTTCTCTTTCCACTCATGCTGGCACTCCTGTCCTCCAGTGGCGGAGATGACTTCGGTCTGCTTGCAGCCGCAGGCACACTGGCGCTCTCTGCTGCCGTCCTCTGTGGCAGTGGCCTCTTTTACCGTCGTCCACTCCCCGAAATGGTGCTCCCCATAGCCGTCCTTTTCGGCGTTGCTGCTCACCGGGCAGTCAGCGGCGGTACAGTCATGCCAGTGGTGGGTATCGTCATATTTCCACTCCGTGCTCCACTGGTGCTCGTGCACAGGCTCTTCCGGCTCGGTGGAGCCATTGGGGTCGTAGGAGGTGTCGCTGAGCGTCAGGACCTGGGACATCAGATTTTTCATATCGTCGGAGAGCAGGTCGTATTCAAACTTCACATTGCTGCCGTTGACCGTCACAGTGTATCCATCCTGGGGATTTCCGACCGCTCCGGCCAGGAAAAGCTGGTTGCCCATGTTTTCACTGTCGCTGTTGGTCACATCCACCAGATAGTTCTTTCCCTCCAGGCGAACTATGTTCCACATATGCGCCGCACTGCCGCTGGGAACTCCGTCTCCGATTATGGTCCCTATTGCGGTGTAGCAGGCTGCA
>DVHY01000194.1 GCA_018711755.1 Candidatus Limivicinus faecipullorum
GCTGAGGAAGGTATATTTCCCGCTGGAGGTGAGGAACATCGTCTCCATCTCCGGGTTTATCTTTTTGTTGATAAGGTTCATCTGGAACTCGTATTCAAAGTCCGAGGCGGCTCTCAGGCCCTTTACCACCACGGCGCCTTTGAACTGTCTGGCGTACTCGGCAAGGAGGCCGTCTGAACTGTCCACGGTGACGTTCGGGTATTTTGCCACCACCCTTTTCACCATATCCAGTCTTTCCTCCACGGTGAACATGGGGGAAGTCTTGCTGGAATTGTACATCACGCACACCACCACCCGGTCAAATATGCGGCTGGTGCGGCGGATTATATTCAAATGTCCAAGGGTTATGGGATCGAAGCTCCCGGGGCAGATGGCGATCGACATCAGTTTGTCTCCTTAATATACAGAGTGAGCTTTACCCGGCCGTAGTTGTATTCCCTGCGTTTCCTGTAGGGAGGGCGCATCTCCGGGAGGGTATTTTCTCTGCGTGATTCGCAGACTATTATACCACCATCCGACAATATGTCAACGGAATTGATGGTTTCCAGCACGCTTTGGTAAAGCTGGGAATCATAGGGCGGGTCCACGAAAATCAGGTCGAAGCTGCCGCAGCTTTTCAAATAGCTGAGGGCGTCCTGCTGCAGTACCGTGGCGGTAAAGCCGCAGTTTTTCAGGTTGTCCCGGACTATCTTCACCGCCTCCCGGCTCTCGTCGGTGAACACGGCGCTTTTGGCTCCCCGGCTCAGGCACTCTATGCCCAGCTGGCCGGTGCCGGCAAAGAGGTCCAGCACCCGGCGGCCCTCTATGTGGAACTGGATGATGTTGAACAGGGACTCCTTCACATTGTCCGTGGTGGGGCGGATATCATAATTTTCCGGGGTCTTCAGTTTCCTCCCCCGGGCAAGGCCGCTGATAACTCTCACTTGTCTGTCTCCTCCCCGCTGTGGAAATAGTCGTACACCGCCTGGGCGGTATTTCTCGGCACCACCAGCTTCAGCTGTTCCAGGCTTGCCTCCCTGATAGCTTTCACGGATTTGAAATACTTTATCAGCTCGCTGCGCCGCTTTTCACCCACGCCGGGTATCTTGTCCAGAGTGGAGCCGTAACTCTCGCTCCTCAATGAACGCTGGTACTCTATGGCAAAACGGTGGGTCTCCTCCTGGATGCCCCCTATCAGGGCGAACACCGCCTGGTTCTGGCTGATGCCTATCTCCCGCCCCTCCGGGCTTATGAGGGCCCGGGTACGGTGCCGGTCGTCCTTCACCATGCCGAAGGTGGGCACGAAAAGCCCCAGGTCCCGCTGGGCCTGCACCGCCACTGCGGCATGGGTGTCGCCGCCGTCGATGAGCAGCAGCTCCGGCAGCGGAGAGAAGTGCTCGTCCCCCTCCACGTAGTGCTTGAATCTCCGGTACACCGCCTGGTACATGCTGGCATAGTCGTCCTGCATCTCCAGATCCCGGATGCGGAACTTCCTGTAGGCCTTCTTTAAGGGCTTACCGTCCACATGCACCGTCATGGCCGCCACTATCCCCGTGGAGCCCAGGTTGGAAATATCGAAGGCCTCTATCCGCTCCGGGAATTCATCCAGGCCCAGGGTCTTTTGCAGCCACTCCAATGTCTTGGAACGGCGCTGGGCCACGGTGGTGCGCCGCTGTATCTCTTCCCGGGCGTTGAGGGCGGCGCTCTCTATAAGGCGCATCCGCTCCCCCCGCTGGGGCGTCTCTATATATATCCTCCTGCCGGAGCACTGGCTCAGCAGCTCCTCCAGCTCCTCCCGGTCATCTATCTTGCAGGGCAGCAGGATGGACTTGGGCCAGCCCCCCCGGTGGGCGGTATAGTACTGGCGCACCAGGTCAGATATGGCCTCCCCGTCCTCCTCCAGGGGCTCGTCCATCATCTCCGTGTCCTTGCCCACCAGGTCGCCGTTTACAAAGTGCAGCACGGTAAAACAGCTCTTTGCCCCACGGCAGAAGCCTATGGCGTCGGTATCGGCAAAGGCGGTGGCTATGACCCGCTGGCGGTTGGACAGGTTCTCCACCGCCCGCAGCCGGTCCCGCAGCTCCGCCGCCTTTTCAAAGCGCAGCTCTTCCGCCGCCTGCTCCATCTGTGTCCGCAGTTCCTCCATGAGCTCTCCGCCCTTGCCCTCCAGTATCTGGGCGGCCTGTCTGGCCCGGCGGCGGTAGTCCTCGCCGTCGCTGTCCTTCAGGCACCAGCCCAGGCAGGAGCCCATGTGGTAGTTCAGGCAGGGCCGCTCCTTGCCTATATCCCGGGGAAACTTTCTGGAGCAGTCCGGCAGCAGCAGGGCCTTGCTGATGGTGCTTATCACGTTCCGGCTCTGGCTGCGGCCCCCAAAAGGCCCGAAATACTTTGCCCCGTCTTTCAGCGCCTTGTTGGAAAGGCTCATCACCGGGTACTCCTCCCGCAGATCCATGCGGATGAAAGGATAGCCCTTGTCGTCCTTGAGCAGGATATTATAATGGGGCTTGTGCCGCTTTATAAGGGAGTTTTCCAGCACCAGGGCCTCAAACTCGCTGCCGGCCACAATGACGTTGAAGTCGGCCACCTTGTCCACCATGGCCTGGACCTTGGGCAGGTGCTCCCCGTGGAAATAGCTGCTGACCCTGTTTTTCAGTTTTTTGGCCTTTCCCACATATATGACCTGGCTCTTCTCGTCCAGCATGATATACACGCCGGGGAGCAGGGGCAGATTGTTGGCTTTTTCTCTCAGGGTGTCCAGCATTATGTCAACCTCTTATCAATTATGTAAACCTAGTTCTCCCGACGTCCGGGGACTTTCCTCCGGCTTCTCCTGGCCGAAGACGCACCAGAGGGTAATGGATACCACCACGATGACTCCGCCTGTCAGGGCGAAGACGCCGGGGCGCTCCCCGTCAAATATCAGCACCCACACAGGGTTCAGCAGGGGCTCGGCGGCCCCCAGAAGGCAGCAGGCCAGGGGCGGGCAATATTTGGATGACTCCACATACAGGATATAGGATATGCCCAGCTGGAACACGCCCAGTATCAGGATGGACAGGGTGGTGACGGCGGTGAACTCCGGCCTGGTAGCTATGACGAAGGGCAGGCCCACCAGGAAGGTGAGGCTCTGGCCTATAAGGATGCCGGAAAATCGCTGCTCCCGCTCCAGCTCCCCCACGGCCATGAACATGCCCGCCATGAACATTCCGGCGGCTATGGCCACGAAGTTGCCCAGGATATAGCCGGGCCGGAGCTGGTCAAAGAAAAACAGGGCTATGCCCAACAGGGTGAAGCTCACCACCAGGGCGTCGCTGCGGCGGATGCGTTTTTTCAGGATGAGGGCGGAGAAAATCACGATGAACACCGGGGAGGTGAACTGCAGGACTATGGCGTTGGCAGCGGTGGTCAGCTTGTTTGCCACAGCAAAACAGGTGTACACGCAGGCGGTGAACACTCCGGTCACAAGAGTGCGGCGGTTGATGATGATGCGCTTGCCCCTTATAAGGATATAGGCGGCAATGGTGAGCCCGGCTATGAGGCTGCGCAGGCTGGCCACGGCAAAGCCGTTCCAGGGCAGCAGCTTCATAAATATACCGGCTATGCTCCACAGGGTGGCGCAGATGAGCATTTCAATTATGGCTAGGTTTTCTTTTTTCATATCACCGTATCTCCAATACCAATGATGCAAGGTCTTCTTTTACAAGCTGAAAACAGGCGCGTGCCGCAACACGCGCCTGTTTTCTATCTGTTGGCCAGATCACTCGTTAAAGTCGGAATCGATGAGCTCGGACAGGGTCTCGATAGCCGCATCCTCATCAGCGCCGTCGGCGATGATGTTGATGGTTGTACCCTTGACAATCCCCAGGGAGAGCACGCCCAGGAGGCTCTTTGCGTTCACACGTCTCTCTTCTTTCTCCACCCAGATGCTGCTCTTAAACTCGTTGGCTTTCTGAATGAAGAAAGTCGCTGGCCGGGCATGAAGACCTACCTGATTCTTGATGACTACTTCTTTGGTTATCATACTTGCCACTCCTTATTTCATAACGATATTGCCAGTTTAATTTATCAAATTTTGACCAAATCGTCAACAGCTTTCCGTGCTTTCAGTATTTTCACCATTTATTTTTCACCGCTGCGCTATTTTTTATTTAAGTTCGACAACGGTTACTCCTGCCTCACCCTCGCCAAATCTTCCCAGCCGGAAGGATTTTACGCTTTTATTTTTCTTCAGCATCTGCTGCACCGCCGCTCTCAGAGCCCCGGTACCCTTGCCGTGGATAATGGTGACGGTCTTCAGTTTGCCCATGACCGCGCTGTCGATATACCGCTCCGCAGCCAGCACGCCCTCCAGGCTCTCCATGCCCCGGATATCCAGCTCCGCAGGCACAGCCGCAGCGCGCAGCTGGGTGGGGGCGGACTTGGGAGCGGCGCTCTTTGCCCCGGCGGCGCTCTGGCCCTCCAACAGCAGAACTTCGTCTTCTTTGGCGCTTACGTTCATTATACCAGCACGCAGGCTGAGAACTCTGTCGGAAGATATGGAAAGCACCGTGGCTTTTATGCCCATAGACTTTATCTGC
The DNA here is from genome assembly GCA_018711755.1 of Candidatus Limivicinus faecipullorum. Taxonomy (GTDB): domain Bacteria; phylum Bacillota; class Clostridia; order Oscillospirales; family Oscillospiraceae; genus Limivicinus; species Limivicinus faecipullorum. The sequence goes on from DVHY01000194.1 coordinate 4,557, forward strand.
ACCGTGTCCCCCACTTTCACCGGCCGGGAGGACTTCTGCTCAGGCAGCTTCTCCACATCGTCCTTTTTCAGGGCCTGTTCCGAGAGGTTCAGCTTCCGGCGCAGCTGGGACCTGGCCTCGTTTATCTGCTGCACGTCCTCCTGCTCGTTGGCCTTTTTCCGCATGTCGTCCAGCTCCCGGAAAACCTCCTCAGCGGTATCCCTGGCCTCCTGGATGATGCGCTCCGCCTCCCGGCGGGATTTGATGTCCGCCTTGTCCAGACGTACCTCCAGCTCCGCTTTCAAAAAGGCCGCTTTCTTTGCGCTCTCCTGGGCCTCCCGCAGCTTTACGGCCGCCTCGTTCCTGTCCTTTTCCAGCAGCAGCCTTGTCTGCTCCAGCTTCTCTATGGTGGCTTCAAAGCTGGCGCTGTCGCTGCTCACCCGGTTCTTGGCGTCCTCTATTATATCCTCTCCCAGGCCCAGGCGCCGGGATATGGCAAAGGCGTTGGACTTGCCGGGGATGCCCACCAGCAGATGATAGGTGGGCCGCAGGGTCTCCACGTCAAATTCGCAGGAGGCGTTCTGCACCCCCGCCTCGTTGGTGGCATAGACCTTCAGTTCCGCATAGTGGGTGGTGGCGGCTATCATGGCCCCTTTCCGCCGGCAGTACTCTATTATGGCCACTGCCAGGGCCGCCCCTTCCGTGGGATCGGTGCCCGCCCCCAGCTCGTCAAAGAGAATGAGGGATGCCTCGTCACATTCAGATATTATGTTAACTATATTGCTCATATGGGCGGAGAAGGTGGAGAGGTTCTGCTCTATGCTCTGCTCGTCCCCTATATCCGCCAGGATATGGCTGAACACCGGGAGATTGCTGCCGTCGTCGGCGGGGATATGCAATCCGCACTGGTTCATGGCGGCAAGCAGGCCGATGGTCTTTATGGACACGGTCTTGCCGCCGGTATTGGGCCCGGTTATCACCAGGGTATCGAAGCTCTCCCCCAGCTCCAGGCTGATGGGCACCGCCTTGCTCTGGTCCAGCAAAGGGTGCCGGGCCCGGCGCAGGACTATGCCCTTGCCCTCCATGGAGGGGCTCTGGCAGTTGAGCTTATAGGACAGCTTGGCCTTTGCAAAGATAAGGTCCAGGCGCACCAGTATCTCAAAGTCCGAGGAGATGTCGTCCCGGTGCTCGGCGCAGTCGGCGGAGAGCTCCGCCAGGATGCGCTCTATCTCCAGCTTCTCCTTGGCGGAGAGCTCTCTCAGCTCGTTGTTGGCTTTCACCGCCGCCATGGGCTCGATGAACAAAGTGGCCCCCGAGGCGGAGATATCATGGACCAAGCCGGGGACGGCCCCCTTGTGCTCCGCCTTCACCGGCACCACGTATCTATCCTGGCGCATGGTGATTATGGGCTCTTGAAGCACCTTGGCGTAGCTGGGTGAGGAGATGAGCTTTTGCAGGCTGTCTCTGGCTCTGGCAGCCGCCGCCCGCATCTGGCGGCGGATATTGGCCAGCTCCGGGCTGGCAGAATCGGCGATCTCGTCCTCGCCGCTGATGGAATTCGTTATCTTCTCCTCCAGGAACTTGTTGACATGGAGGGCGTAGAACAGGTGGTCGATGGGGGTCTTTCCCACGCTGTCCTCGGCGATATAGCCCCGCACCAGGCGGGCGCACTGGAGCACCCGGGCGATGTCCAGCAGCTCCCGGGTATTCAGGGCCCCGCCCAAATCGGCCCGGGCCAGGGAGGGACGCACGTCCTTCACCCCGGAAAAACCGGGGCTGCCTCTGACCACCATCATGGTCTTGGCGGCGCTGGTCTCCTCCTGGCGATGGCGCACGGTGGCGGCGTCGGTGGAAGGCGTCAGCTCCCGGGCCTGCTCCTTGGCGGTGTCTCCCACGGCCTCCGCCGCCAGCATCTCCAGCACGGCGGGCAGTTCCAGGGTCATTAGGGATTTTTCAAAAAAACTCATGGCAGTGTACCTTTATCTTATGCGTATATTTTTCCAGTAGTTCAGGGTATGGAACTGGCGCTCCGTCTGGGCCAGCAGGTATCTCTCCGCGGCGGAGCTCAGACGCAGCAAAGCCGCCGGGGATAGGCGGAAAGAAAACAGCTGCTTTGCCGGGGCGGAGACTATATAGCGCAGGGCCCTCAGGGAGTCCGGGCAGAGAGGGGCATATTCCCCCTTGCCGTCGTCACAGCGGCGGCAGCACACACAGCCCTCGTACAGCTTCAATATTGGCTCTTCCGGCTCCTCGTCTCCGCAGACGCGGCAGCTCTTCAGCTCGGGCTCGTAGCCCGCCAGGCACATGAGCCGCAGCTCAAAGGCGGCCTTTATCTGCTCAGGGCTATAGAGCTTATTGCTCAGGGCATAGAGGGAGTTGAGGCCCAGCTGCAAGAGAGCGGCGTCGGGCTGGTCCTCCACGCTGAGAGACTCCAGGCACTCGGCAAAATAGCAGCCCAGAGCGAAATTCTCAATATCCCCCCGCAGCCCGGTGAAGGGCTCCTTTATCACCGCCTCGTTCACCGTCCACTTACCCCGGTTCCCGAACAGGGTCAGCTCCGAATAGGTGAGCTGCTGGGTGGCGGCGGACATGCGGCTGCCCTTCCTCAAAGCGCCCCGGGCTTTCACGCTTATTTTGCCCTCGGCGGAAGTGAGCAGGGTTAGGATGCGGTCGGCCTCCTTATAGCGCACCTCCCTCAGCACCAGGGCGTCGGTTGTCGTAAACATTTATGTACCCCTCTCAGCAGCGGGCCTGGGGCATGTCCTGCCCCGGCCGGTCTATGTTTTGGGCGGCTCTCTTTTTCTCCGCTTTACAGGCGGCTTTGTACAGCAGATAGTACACCGGGTCTCCGGTTTGGCTGAAAGCCTGCCAGATGGGGTCCTTCTTCATATTACCACCTCTGCCTTTATTATCTGCAAAGGCGGCGGACATTAAAGCTGGGAAAATTTTTATGAATAATCAGGCCGGTCCCCTATTGCTCGGTAAAGCCGAAGTTCCGCAGCTGGGCCATGGAGTCCCGCCAGTTTTC
>DVHY01000195.1 GCA_018711755.1 Candidatus Limivicinus faecipullorum
CCCCATATATAGGCCCGCCCATGGCGGCAATTGAGCTCCATAAGCCTGAAGATGTATCCCATTGTCAGCACCAGGAAGACTGTGCAGGGGAAATAGTGATATTCAAAGGTGAGGCGGGAGACAAATATCCAAGGCACCAGCTGGGCCAGGTAGCCCAGAAGGATGAAAGCTGCCCTCTGGTCCCTGCGGCCTATGGCCAGGTAGCCCAGGGCAAAAAGGCCGATGAAGCCGCCCCAGCAAAGGGCAGGGCTGACAAAGGCTCCGAAGCTGGAACGCATGCCATTCGGCAGGTACTGGAGGTAGTAGAGTATGGGCCTTATGTCGAATATCCACTGATACCAGCGGGAGGAATAGGGGTGGGTGGCCTGGATGGTGGAGTGGTAGTTGAACATGTATTTCTGGTTGTCCAGCACCATCTTCAGATAGTCCAGGCTGAAAACGGATATCCCGCCTCTGGCCTGGGCATAGGGGATATAGGACAGATAGTATATGGCACAGGGCAGCAACACAAAGAAAATCAGGCAGAAACCGCAGTTTTTGAAAAAGGCCCGAATCCCCAGTCGGGCATTTCTGATCCAATACCATACCCATATCAGCGCCAGGCCGGCCCCAGCATAGAGGCAGGTCCATTTGCTGGCAGCCCCCAAGCCGAAAAACAGTCCTGACAATGCCAGATATCTCAGCCTGTTCTCCGTAAAGAAGAGGTACATGAACAGATACATCAGCAATATGAAGAAGACCGCATAGGTATCTATTGTGGCAATACGGGTCTGGACAAAATGCATGAAGTCTGCGGCAAAGACCACTGTGCCCGCAGCGGGGGCGGTCCTGCCTCCAAAGAGCTTTTTCAGGAAGACATACATCAGCGGCAGCATCAGCACTCCGAAGAGAGTGCCGGAAAAGCGCCAGCCGAAGGGCGTCATTCCGAATATCAGTATGCCCAGGGAGATTATCTCCTTGCCCAAAGGCGGATGGGTTATCTCATAGGGGTAGACGCCGTTGAGGTTTTCCCAGGCCGTGCGGGCATGGTATATCTCGTCAAAGTAGCTGGAGTTCATGAAAGTCTGTTCCGCGGGGCACAGCTCCTGCTCGTCTACAAGAGCCGTCTCGCTGCAGGAGACCGGGAGGATATTCCCCTGGCTGTCCCTGGCCACCAGCTCCCCCAGCCAAATGCCGCCGGTGGCGCTTATACGCAAAAAGCCGGCAGGAAGTCCTCCCTCCAGCTCCACCAGGTTCCACTTCAGCACTTCCCCGTGGGTCTGGCTGAAGCTGGTAAGAGGGCTGTAGTTCTCGCCGTCGGAGGAGTATTCAAAGCTGTATTCGCCTATGCCCACTCCACTGTACAGCATCAGCTCCCGGGCGCCGTCGCTCTCCAGTTCTATTATAACGCTGCGCTGCTCCATATTGGCAAAGGTCTCCGGCGCCTGGGTATCCCCCAGGTTCCAGAAAGCCACCGCGCCGTAAACAAGGCTGATGCAGGCCATAATGGCCGCATCCAATCGGTCCAGCCGCCGTTTTTCTCCCCCGCCCAGAGCGCATTTTTGTAGGTCGGGCAGGCCCAGGTAGAAAATTATCAGCAGGATTGCCGCCAGAATGGGCAGCGAATATTTTGCGATTATATCCATAGTTCAAAACAAGGGCAAGCTGAGGGGCTGTTTTACGGCCCCTCAGCCGCTTTCTCTTTCAGATTTCCTTCAGTATCATGTGCAGCTCATGCACGTCGGCCAGCACATAGTCGGGCTTGCGTTCAGCGGCCTCCACCATGGCTTTGTCCGTCTCGCCGGAGAGCACCAGCACCGATACGGAGCCGGCATTCTGGGCTACGGCGATATCCGTATAAAGCCTGTCTCCCACGGCGCAGATATGCTCGTTGGGTATTCCGGTCATTTTGGATATGACATCGATCATGTTCCTGTTGGGCTTGCCGATGTAATTCGGTTCCCTGCCGGAGGAGGCAGTGAGCAGGGCGCAGATACTTCCGCAGTCCGGCAGCACCTCGTCTTCCGGCATGGGGCAGACCCAGTCGGGATTTGCAGCAATGAAAACGGCGCCCCGGCGCAGGAAATGGCAGGCCTTGTTCAGCTTTTCATACACCAGCTCAGTATCAAAGCCAACCACCACCACATCGGCGTTTTCCTCCACCAGCTGGATGCCGTAGCTCAAAAGCTCCCGTCGGAACGCCTGGGTACCTACCAGATACACCTTTGCTCCCGGATGGTTCTGATTGAGGTACATGCCGGTAGCCATTCCGGAGGTAAATACGTTTTCCGCCTCGCAGGGGAAGCCCAGGCCCTTGAGCCTTGTAATATAGTCTGTGCCTGCCCGTGACGAATTATTGGTCAGGTAGATATATTTCTTTCCCAGCCTTGGGAGATCCTCCATTAGCTGGATGGCTCCGTTATAGACTTCATCCCCCAGATACAAGGTGCCGTCCATATCGAAGAGGAAAAGCTCCGTATTCTTAAGTTTGCTGTAGTCCATAAGCTATTTGTCCTCGTCTGCTTCTGCCCAGGCCAGAGCGCAGTTAACGGCTCTGTGCCAGCCTTTCAATCTTTCTATACGTTTAGGTTCTTCCATAGCCGGGGCAAAGATACGGTCTATGGCCCAGTTGTTCCGGATATCGTCCAGGCTTTCCCAATAGCCCACAGCAAGGCCGGCCATATAGGCAGCCCCCAGGGCAGTGGTCTCTATGCACTTGGGGCGGTACACATCGCAGCCGATTATATCACTCTGAAACTGCATCAGGAAATCGTTGGCGCAGGCGCCGCCGTCCACCTTCAGTTCCCCGATCTTTATGCCGGAATCCCGCTCCATGGCTCTGGCAATGTCATAGGTCTGATAGGCCAGGGACTCCAAAGTGGCGCGCACCAGATGTGCACGTCCGAAGCCCCGGGTCAGGCCCACTACCACGCCTCTGGCTCGCTGGTTCCAGTAGGGTGCACCCAGGCCGGTGAAAGCCGGCACAACATATCCCCCCGCCGTATCTTCCACCCGCTGGGCATATTCCTGGCTTTCCGCCGCATTGGATACAACTCCCAGTTCGTCTCTGAGCCACTGGACAGCTGCTCCGGCAACGAAGATGCTTCCCTCCAGCGCATAAATCACCTTGTCCTCATAGCTCACGGCAATGGTACTCACCAGACCGTTTTTGCTCTCCACAGGCTTGTCCCCAGTATTCATCAGTAAGAAGCAGCCTGTGCCATAGGTGTTTTTCAGATCACCGGGGTTGAAGCAGCACTGGCCGAATAGGGCGCACTGCTGATCCCCGGCGGCTCCGGCAATGGGTATCTCTCCGCCGTAGAGTTCAAACTCGGTCTTCCCGTACACGCAGCTGGAGGGCTTTACCTCCGGCAGCATGCACTCGGGTATCTCCAGCATTTCCAGAAGCTCTTTATCCCAGCACAGGTCATGGATATTATAAAGCATGGTGCGGCTGGCGTTGGTGTGATCCGTGACGTGTACCCTGCCTGCGGTAAGTTTCCAGATGAGCCAGGTATCTATAGTGCCGAAAAGAAGCTTGCCCGCCTGAGCCCGCTTCCTGGCCCCGGGTACATTGTCCAGCAGCCACTTTATTTTTGAGCCGGAGAAATAGGCATCCGGCACAAGGCCGGTTTTCTGCCTTATCTTCTCGCCATATCCCTCGGCCACCAATTTGTCTATTATATCCGAAGTGCGGCGGCACTGCCACACAATGGCGTTGGCAATGGGTTCGCCGGTATCTTTATCCCAGATTACCGTAGTCTCTCTCTGGTTGGTAATGCCTATGGCGGCAATGTTGTCCGCGGTAACGCCCAGCTTTGACATGGCCGCTCTGGACACTTCCAGGGTGACGTCCCAGATTTCCTCCGCATTGTGCTCAACCCAACCCGGCTTTGGGAAAATCTGCTTAAACTCCTTCTGTACACTGGCACAGATGTTCCCTGCCTTGTCGAAGAGGATGCAGCGGCTGCTGGTTGTCCCCTGATCCAAGGACATTATATATTGCATAGCTTCTTCCTTTCCGTCAGATTTCTGCCGCAATTTCAATGCGTGGAGGCAGCAGAGCTCCACCTAGTCAGTCCTCTATTATTCAGCAATAAGCCGGCGCATACGGTTAAAGGTAAGGCGGTTGCGAATAGCGGCAGAAATATCCAGAGCATCGTGCTTCATGGACTCGTCTATACCCAGCTCACTAAGGCTGTGTTTTGCTCCGATGGCCTTGAAAAGCTCCGTGAGCTCCTCCGCGCTGGGTATGGCGGCAATAATGTCCCTGATCTCCTGCCAGTGCTCCTGTATCTTGTGCTCGTCAAATCCGGCCAGCACATCGTTTTCGCATTCCTTGAAGATACCGTCGGCCAGATCGCCGAAGATGTCCCGCACCCAGGCCTCATCCAGGGGCCGGAAGGGCTTGACTTCTATGGTCTCCTTCTGAGCCAGGCGGTGATATTCCTCAGCGCAGATTATTGTACCTACTCCCACGCACTCGCCGTGCATACCGTGGGCATTTTCAAATCCCTTGGGCTTCATCTCCACCAGATGGGCAATGAGATGCTCGGCGCCGGAGGCGGCACGGGAGTGATTGAGTATCTGCATGGTCAGGCCGGAGAGCATCTGGGCGTAGGCCATGGCCTCAAAGTCGTCAGGCTTCCCATCCCTCATATCCTGGGCGCACTTGGCCATGGTATCCAGGGCCTCCTGAGCCATGTCGCACACCTTCTGGCAGAAGTACTCGCCGGAGACAAGATGGGCAATTTTCCAGTCGGCAATGGAGACATACTTGGAAAGAATGTCCTGCACACCGGAGACGGTGAGGAAATGGGGAGCGCCCTTGACAATGTTCAGGTCGCAGATAACGGCATCCGGGGCTATCATGGGGATGGACTTTTTCTGTCCGTCAATAATGATGGAGCAGATGTTGGCAGTAAAGCCGTCGGAGGACACCAGTGTGGGGATTGCCACGAAGGGTATACCCAGCTTATAGGCGCTGTAACGGCCAAAGTCCATAAGGGTCCCTGCGCCCACGACAACAATAACATCGGGCTTGCGCTCCAGCTTGGTCATCATGTCCTCGATCATGCCCTTCTCGGAATGGAGTCCCTGGGCCTCCAGCACGATCTCCTGATCGGCCTTCACATGCACCATGGTGGGCAGGTTATAGGTGTTGGTATCGTATATGACTGTGCGGAAGCCGGACAGCCCGCAATCATCCATATACTTGTCGAAGTTGTCTAATGCGCCGTATTCGCAGACCACCAGCTTTGTGCGCAGCTCATGCACCCGGCCACAGTCGCACTGGCCGACATATTTTGAAGTATCCAGAATCATGGGAAATCCCTCCTGAAAATAATTATTACCTATCTCCTAAATCGCCGGAATCGAATGGAGACAGGCCTTAATACAAAATCTGTAAACATTATATA
>DVHY01000022.1 GCA_018711755.1 Candidatus Limivicinus faecipullorum
TCCCCTACGAAATGCACATCTATTCCGCCCACCGCACCCCTGTACAGGCCCGGGATTTCTGCACCTCGGCCCGTGACAGGGGTTTTGGCGTCATTATCGCCGCTGCGGGCATGGCCGCCCATCTGGCGGGAGCCATGGCGGCAGGCACTACCCTGCCGGTCATAGGCATCCCTCTCAGCTCCGCCCATCTGGACGGCATGGACGCCCTGCTGTCCACGGTACAGATGCCCTCGGGCATACCCGTTGCCACGGTGGCCATCGACGGGGCCAAGAACGCCGCCATCCTGGCTGTGGAGATACTGGCCCTGGGTGACGCCGGGCTCACCGAAAAGCTGGAGGCTTTCCGGGAAAAAGGCACTCAGGAGGCCCTGGAAAAGGACCGGGCCCTGAACTGCAAGTAACAGACTTTTGCCACACAAAAAATTACAGATAACAGGAGATATGAAAATGGAACTGGTTTACACTGGAAAGACAAAGAACGTCTACGCTCTGGATAACGGCAACTACCTGCTGAAGTTCAAGGACGACTGCACCGGCAAGGACGGCAAGTTCGACCCGGGTGAGAACAGCGTTGGACTCACCATTGAGGGCGTGGGCCGGGTGAACCTGCGCATGTCCGTCTATTTCTTTGAGAAGCTGAAAGAGGCCGGCATCAAGACCCACTATGTCTCCGCCAACCTGGAGGACTGCACCATGGAGGTGCTCCCCGCCCGGGTCTTCGGCCACGGTCTGGAGGTCATCTGCCGCCGCAAGGCCGTGGGCAGCTTCATCCGCCGCTATGGCGACTACATTGAGAACGGCGCCGACCTGCCCTGCTATGTGGAGACCACCTTCAAGGACGACGCCAAGGGCGACCCCCTGGTGACCAAGGACGCCCTGGTGGCTCTGGGCGTTATGACCGGCGAGCAGTACGACTCCCTCAAGGAGCAGACCCAGAAAATAACCATGATTGTCCAGGACGAAATGGCAAAGCGTGGCATGGAGCTCTATGACATCAAGTTCGAATTCGGCTACGTGGGCGACGAGGTCATCCTTATAGACGAGATCGCCTCCGGCAACATGCGTGTCTACAAAGACGGGGAGTACATTGAGCCCATGACCCTCTCCCAGCTGTTCTTCGCATAATGGGCGGCTTCTTCGGCGCCATATCCAGGCGCGACGTGGTTTTGGACGTCTTTTTCGGTGTGGATTACCACTCTCATCTGGGCACCCGCCGGGCGGGCATGGTGATGCACCACAGGGAAAAAGGCTTCCAGCGTCAGATACACAACATTGAAAACGCCCCTTTCCGCTCCAAGTTTGAAAACGACCTGACGGATTTCCAGGGCTGCAGCGGCATCGGCTGCATCAGCGACACCGACCCCCAGCCCCTGCTGGTGCGCTCCCATCTGGGGCTCTACGCCATCACCACCGTGGGCATAATCAACAACGCCGAGGCTCTTATTGAGAAATACTTCTCCAGCCAGGGCCACCAGTTCATGGCCATGAGCTCCGGGGCAGTCAACTCCACGGAGCTGATAGCCGGGCTCATAAACCAGAAGGACAGTCTGGTGGAGGGCATACTCCACGCCCAGGAGGTCATCGACGGCTCCGCCACCATACTCATCCTCACGGACAAAGGCATCATCGCCGCCCGGGACAAGCTGGGGCGGCTGCCGGTGCTCATAGGCAAAAACGAGGAGGGCCGCTGTGTGTCCTTCGAGTCCTTCGCCTACCACAAGCTGGGCTACAGCGACGAGCACGAGCTGGGCCCCCGGGAGATAGTGAAGGTCACCGCCGAGGGTTGGGAGACCCTCTCCCCACCGGCGGACAAGATGCGCATCTGCGCCTTCCTCTGGACCTACTACGGCTACCCCAATTCCAACTACGAGGGCTTGAACGTGGAGCTGATGCGCTACCGCAACGGGGAGATACTGGCCAGAGACGAGCAGCAGCGGGGCGCCGCCCCGGATGTGGACTACGTGGCCGGGGTGCCGGATTCCGGCGTGCCCCATGCCATAGGCTATGCCAACTACAGCCACAAGCCCTTTGCCCGGCCCTTCGTAAAATACACCCCCACCTGGCCCCGCTCCTTCATGCCTGCCAACCAGCAGGTGCGAAACCAGGTGGCCAAGATGAAGCAGATACCCGTGCCGGAGCTCATCCAGGGCAAGAAGCTCCTCTTCGTGGACGACTCCATCGTCCGGGGCACCCAGCTCCAGGAGACCATAGACTTCCTCTATGAGTCCGGGGCCAAGGAAGTACACATGCGCTCGGCCTGCCCGCCTATAATGTTCGCCTGCAAGTATCTCAACTTCTCCCGCAGCAACTCCGATTCCGAGCTGCTGGCCCGGCGCATGGTCCATGAGCTGGAGGGCAAGGAAGGGGACAAGCACCTGGAGGAGTACTCCGACCCCAACACCGAGAGGGGCCAGTGCCTGCTCCACAGCATCTGCGAGAAGCTGGGCTTCAGTTCCCTGGGCTACCAGTCCCTGGAGGGGCTCATGGAGGCCATAGGCATAGACCGGGACAAGATATGCACCTACTGCTGGACCGGCAAAGAATGATTTAAGTCAAGGAGGACTCCCTCATGAGCGACAGTTATTCCGCCTCCTACGCCGCCGCCGGGGTGGACATCACCGCCGGCTACAAGGCCGTGGAGCTGATGAAAAGCCACATCGCCCGCACTCTCACCTCCGGAGTCTGCTCCGACGTGGGGGGCTTCGGCGGACTCTTTGAGCTGGACACTACCGGCATGGAGCGCCCTGTCCTGGTCTCCGGCACCGACGGCGTGGGCACCAAGCTGAAGCTGGCCTTTATCATGGACAAGCACGACACCGTGGGCATAGACTGCGTGGCCATGTGCGTCAACGACATCATCTGCTGCGGGGCAAAGCCCCTCTTCTTCCTGGACTACATCGCCTGCGGCAAGAACCTCCCGGAGCGCATCGCTCAGATAGTCTCCGGCGTGGCGGAGGGCTGCGTCCAGAGCGGAGCCGCCCTCATCGGCGGGGAGACCGCCGAGATGCCCGGCTTCTACCCGGAGGAGGAGTATGACCTGGCGGGCTTCTCCGTGGGCCTGGTGGACAAGAAGGCCATCATCGACAACGGCTCCATGGCCGCCGGGGACGTGGTGATAGCCCTGCCCTCCAGCGGCGTCCACTCCAACGGCTTCTCCCTGGTGCGGAAGGTCTTTGACGTGGAGAACCGGGACATCAAGACCCCCCTGGAGTCCCTGGGGGGAAAGAGCATAGGGGAGACCCTGCTCACTCCCACCAGGATATACGTAAAGCCCATGCTGGAGCTCTTCAAGAGCGTGAAGGTGAAGGGCGTGTCCCACATCACCGGGGGCGGCTTCTACGAGAACATCCCCCGGAGCATACCCCAGGGCCTGGGTGCAGTGATAGACAAGAGCGCCGTGCAGGTGCTGCCCGTCTTTGAGCTTATTGCAAAAGAGGGGAATATCCCGGAGCGGGATATGTTCAACACCTTCAACATGGGCGTGGGCATGAGCGTCATCGTGGCCGAGCAGGAGGCGGAGAAAGCCCTGGAGATACTGAGAGCCCAGGGCGAAAACGCCTATGTGATAGGCCATGTGGCCGTGAGTGAGGATAAGGTGCGCATATGCTGAAAGCCAGGATAGCGGTTCTGGTCTCCGGCGGCGGTACCAATCTTCAGGCTCTCATTGACGCTGAAAAGAGCGGCATTATAAAGAGCGGTACCATCAGCCTTGTTGTCTCCAACAAGGCTGATGCCTATGCTCTGGAGAGGGCCAGGCTCGCCGGCATCCCCGCCGTGACGCTGCTGAGAAAGGAGCTGGGCTCCCAGGAGGCCTTCGAGGCCGCTTTGACAAAGCTGCTGGAGGATGAGGACATTGACCTCATCGTCCTGGCGGGCTTTATGAGCATACTCAGCGAGAGCTTCACCCGCCGCTTCAAAGACCGGATAATAAACGTCCACCCCTCCCTCATCCCCTCCTTCTGCGGCAAGGGCTTTTACGGCCTCCATGTCCACGAGGCGGCACTGAGCTATGGGGTGAAAGTCACCGGAGCCACGGTACACTTTGTAAACGAGATACCCGACGGAGGCAGGATAATCGCCCAGAAAGCGGTGGAGGTCCTGCCGGGGGACAGCCCGGAGACTCTGCAAAGGCGGGTAATGGAACAGGCGGAGTGGATAATACTCCCCCAGGCTGCAGAGAGCGTGGCCGCCGACATTATAAAAAGGAAGGGCCAGTGACATGGATATATACAGGATAAACACCGCGACGGAGCTTATAAAGGGCAACCCCTATGTGGGCCGGGGCATTGTGGCCGGGTGCAGCCCGGAGGGCAGGGCGGTCTGCGCCTATTTCATCATGGGCCGCAGCGCAAACAGCCGCAACCGTATTTTTGCCCTTAAAAACGGGGAGCTCTTCACCGAGCCCTTCGACGCGGCCAAGGTGGAGGACCCCAGCCTGATAATCTACGCCGCAGTGCGCAGCTATGAGAACAAGCTGATAGTCACCAACGGCGACCAGACCGACACTATCGTTGAAGGTCTCAAAGAGGGCAGGAGCTTTTCCCAGGCCCTCGCCTCCCGTGAGTTTGAGCCGGACGCCCCCAACCTCACCCCCCGCATCAGCGCCATGCTTAGCTTTGAAGAGGGTGGCTTCGGCTATCAGATGAGCATACTCAAGAGCATAGACCACCAGGGCAGCGCCTGCTGCCGCTATACCTTCGACTACCCCTCCCTCCCGGGCCTGGGCCACTTCATCCACACCTACGTCACCGACGGGAACCCCATCCCCAGCTTCCAGGGCGAGCCGGAGCGCATGGCAATCCCCGAGAGCATAGACCAGTTCACCCATGAGCTGTGGGAAGCCCTGGATGAAAACAACAAGATCTCCCTCTATGTGCGTTACACCGATGTAAACAGCGGCGAATATGAAGAGCGCCTGATAAATAAAAACAAGTGAGGTAGAGCCATGACTGAGCTGGAACTTAAATACGGCTGCAATCCCAACCAGAAGCCCGCAAGGGTGTTCATGCGGGAGGGGGAGCTGCCCATCACCGTCCTCAACGGCAAGCCCGGCTATATAAATCTGCTGGACGCCCTGAACTCCTGGCAGCTGGTGAAGGAGCTGAAAGAGGCCACCGGATTGCCCTCCGCCGCCTCCTTCAAGCACGTCTCCCCCGCCGGGGCCGCCGTGGGTCTGCCCCTCAGCGACACCGACAGAAAGATATACTTTGTGGAGCAGGAGGGGGAGCTGAGCCCCATCGCCTGCGCCTACATCCGCTCCAGAGGCGCCGACCGGCTCTGCTCCTACGGGGACTGGGCCGCCCTCAGCGAGGTCTGCGACGCCGACACCGCAAACTATCTCAAGCTGGAGGTCTCCGACGGCATCATCGCTCCGGGCTACACCGATGAGGCCCTGGCTATCCTGCGCAGCAAGAAAAAGGGCAGCTACAACGTGGTGCAGATAGACCCGGATTACGTCCCCGCCCAGGTGGAATACAAGGACGTCTTCGGCGTCACCTTCCAGCAGGGCAGGAACAACTATAAGATAAGCCGGGAGCTGCTCAGCAATATCGTCACCAAAAACAAAGACCTGCCGGAGCAGGCGGCTATCGACATGATGGTGGCTCTCATTACCCTTAAATACACCCAGTCCAACTCCGTCTGCTATGTGAAGGACGGCCAGGCCATAGGCGTGGGCGCCGGCCAGCAGAGCCGCATCCACTGCACCCGTCTGGCGGGAAACAAGGCGGACAACTGGTATCTCCGCCAGCACCCCAAGGTGCTGTCTCTCCAGTTCGTAGACGGCATCCGCCGCCCGGACCGGGACAACGCCATAGACATCTATACCTCCGACGAATACATGGACGTATTGGCCGAGGGCGAGTGGCAGAAGGTCTTCAAGGTGAAGCCGGAAGTGCTCACCGCCGAGGAAAAGCGCAGCTGGATAGAGACCCAGTCCGGCGTCACCTGCGGCAGCGACGCTTTCTTCCCCTTTGGGGACAACGTGAAGCGGGCTTACAAGAGCGGCGTTGAATACATTGTTGAGCCCGGCGGCAGCATCAGGGATGATAACGTCATCGAGACCGCAGACAGCTACGGCATGGTGATGGCCTTCACCGGCATGCGCCTGTTCCACCACTGATAAAAGGAGAGAGCCAATGAAGCTGATGGTTGTTGGCGGCGGAGGCCGGGAACACGCCATAATAAAGAAGCTGAAAGAGAACCCCGCCGTCACTGAGATTTACGCCCTGCCCGGCAACGGCGGCATAGCCGCCGACGCAACTTGCGTGCCCATTGGGGCCAAGGACATCCCCGCCATTGTGGACTTTGCGGTGGAAAAGGGCATTGACTACGCCGTTGTGGCCCCCGACGACCCCCTGGTGCTGGG
>DVHY01000196.1 GCA_018711755.1 Candidatus Limivicinus faecipullorum
CCTTATGACGGTGATGATTTGTCTCTGTTCCTGGATAAATATTGCTATTTTTACCATAGTTCCCTTTACGATGCAGACCTTTGCCATATACTGCACTCTCCTCCTTCTGGGCGGCAAGCGGGGCACCATTGCCATGCTTCTGTATATTTTCATGGGCACTGTGGGCCTGCCCGTATTCTCCGGCTTCAATGCCGGCTTCGGCGCTCTGCTTGGCCCCACCGGCGGCTTTATCCTGGGCTTTCTGCTGTGTACCCTGCTGTACTGGCTGCTGGAAAAGCATATGAACCACATCCTGCTGCTGGTCCTGGGCACGCTGCTGTGCTATGCTTTCGGCACTTTGTGGTTCGTCGTGGTATACTCCTCCGGCGGCAGCCCCGTCTCCGTAGGGGCCGCCCTCGTGGCCTGCGTGCTGCCTTTCATCGTCCCAGACGGGGCAAAGCTGGCCCTGGCCGCTATCATAAGCCGCAGGATAGGCAGGCATATCTGAGCCCTCCCCGCCGTCTTTTCAGCTCTTTTCCCCCCATTTTTCCCCTCTGTTTATAGAAAAGTCACAGTTCCTTCCACATCTTATCAGTTTATTTACAAAGTATGTGGTATAATTTCAGCATAAGGAATTGTTTAGGAGTTGTTATTTTTTGGAGTTGAACAAAAAGAATCTGCGCGCCCTCATGGCCCTTATAGCCTTTTCTCTGATCCTGTTCTGGGCCTTCAACAATCTGGGACAGGTTGGCGCCCTGCTCTCCTCTCTGCTGGGCCTGCTCACGCCCTTCCTTCTGGGCTTCTGCATCGCTTTCGTACTCAACATCATCCTGCGGCCTCTGGAGTCCCTGTGGGACCGGCTGCTGCGGAAAGTCAGCCGCCCCTGGAAAGACCGGCTGCGCCGCCCCGTATGTCTCTTTTTAAGCACCGCCCTCTTCCTGGGCCTGATGTCTACGGTGTTTCTGGTGCTGGTGCCGCAGCTGCGCAGCACGGTGGCCAGCATATCCTCCATGGTCCCCCAGTCCGTGGACAAGGCCGAACAGTGGTGGCATGAGCTGTCGGTCTTTCTCAACCGCTTCGGCGCCTATCTGCCGGAGCTGCAGCTCAACAGCGACGAGATAATCAAAACCCTCACCGACTTTTTCACAGACCAGGGCAGCGCCATGGTGAACAAGACCCTGGATATAACCTTCTCCATTTTCAAGCTGGTATTCAATATCATCCTGGCCTTCATCATATCCATCTATGTGCTGGGCCGGAAAGAGGCCCACGGCTGCAGCTTCCGCCGCACCCTCCGGGCCATAATGAAGCCGGAGCGGGCCGACCGGACCCTGGAGATAATCTCCCTTGTGAACCGCAGCTTCACAAACTATGTCACCGGCCAGGTCACCGAGGCCATTATCCTTGGGCTGCTGTGCTTCATCGGCATGCTGATATTCGGCTTCCCCTATGCCCCGGTCATCTCCGTGGTCATCAGCTTTACGGCCCTCATCCCCATTTTCGGAGCCTGGATGGGCGCTGTGATAGGGGCTTTCCTCATAGTGTTCGTGGAGCCGGTAAAGGCCCTGTGGTTCCTCATCTTCCTCATAATCCTCCAACAGGTGGAGGGCAACGTGATATACCCGAAAGTGGTGGGAAAGTCCGTGGGACTCCCGGGCATCTGGGTGCTGGCGGCGGTCACCCTGGGGGGCGGAGCCTTCGGCATCCTGGGCATGCTCCTGGGCGTGCCCATCTTCGCCGTCATCTACACCCTGGGCAACGAATACATCAGCCGCAGGGCAAAGTAAAAAGAGAGAGCCGTATTTCAGACCATAAAAAGGCAAGGCCGGGGCATGGCCCCGGCTTTGCCTCAGCTTGTCAAAAAAGTCACCACAGACTTTTTTGACTGCGCTTCTCCCGCCAAGCATTTTGCCCTTGGCAAAATGCTGCTACGCTGGAAAAGCCTTGATTTTTCAAGGCTTTTCTGTGGCGGATTATTGAAATGCGAGGCGGGCCTTGCCCCCTCGCGCTCCCCTGCTACTCTATTAATTTGACCTAAAGCATAGTTTTTTGACAGACTCAGGCAAGGCCGGGGCATAGCCCCGGCTTTGCCTTTTTTATTATTCTCTGCTCCTGCCTCAGCCTCCGAGAAACTGCGCCAGCTTCTCCGCCGCGGCCGCCCCGTCTTTCAGCCCCAGCTCGTACACCTGCTGCAGCTTCTCCGGGTCGCTCTCCACCCGGCCTATCTCTATGGGCTCCGAGGGGCGGATGACGAAGATCTCCCCCCGCTCTTCAAGCTCTCTCAGCCGGGCCACGCTGCTGTTATAGGTCTCGTGGCGTTTCAGCAGCCTGTCCCTGAACTGGGGATAATGGCGGAAGCACAGCTTTATGGGCAGGGCCGGCATGGGCTTTTTCCTGTAGTCCATGTCCCTGGTGAGTATCACCGCCAGCCTGTCATAGCCCAGCTTCTTCATGGCCTCATAGGGCACGCTGTCGGACACGCCCCCGTCCAGATACAGCTTCCCCCCTATCTCCACAGGCCGGGAGACGAAGGGCATGGAGCCGGAGGCCCTTAGTTTGTCCATATCCTCAAAGACGCTCTTTATCTCCATATACTCCGGCTCCCCGGTTTCCAGGGCGGTGACCACGGCATAGAAGGGCACGCCGGAGCTTTTGAAGGTCTCGTCGTCAAAGACGTCCAATTTCCTGGGCACCTCTCCATAGGCAAAGCCCGTACTGAACAGGTTCCCCTCCCTCAGCAGGCAGCCCCAGCCCTTATATCGCTTGTCTCTTATAAAACGCTTGTTGTAGCGTATGACCCGGCCGGGCTGTTTTGACAGGAAGTTCGGCCCGAAGAGGGCCCCGGCGGAGACGCCCATAATGGCGTCAAAGCTCACGCCCTTTTCCAGCAGCACATCCAGTACCCCGGCGGTATACATGCCCCGCATGGCTCCGCCCTCCAGCACCAGTCCCTTTTTCATTACACCATCTCCAGGTAGTTTTATTTTTTAAAGTATTTTACTACCTTTGCAGTTTATTTTCAAGGCCGCTTCTCCGCTGGGCAAAGAAAAAGAGAGCCGCCCAGGCTCCCATAACTTCAATCATATATCCATATAAACGAAATAGCCCTTGACCGCTGCATCTTTCACCTACAACGATCAAGGGCTATTTCTGATAATTCTTAGTATCTAACATCAATTG
>DVHY01000197.1 GCA_018711755.1 Candidatus Limivicinus faecipullorum
GGGAGAGGAGGACTTTAGAGCCAGATACGGCTTTCTGCCAAATGCAATGCAGAAAGAAATAATTCGGGAAGCAGAGGAGAGCCTTAGCCCGGGCATCTATATTATTGAAGCTCAAATGGGCCAGGGTAAAACGGAAGCTGCCCTGGCTGCCGCCGAAATATTTGCCAGTAAATGGCGCTGCGACGGCCTCTTTTTTGGCTTGCCTACTCAGGCGACAGCAAACGGGATTTTCCCCAGACTGGAGCACTGGGCGGAAGGGCAGACAGAGGCTGCACAGCTGAGCATCAGACTTTCCCACAGCATGGCCATGCTGCAAAAGGACTACAGGGAATTATTTCATGGCACGGCAAGACAGGCTGAGGACGAGAACAGAGGGATTTTTGTTCATCCGTGGTTTGAAGGCAGAAAGCAGGCACTGCTGTCTACCTTTGTGGTGGGTACGGTGGACCAGCTTCTGATGGCTGCACTTAAACAGAAGCATGTGATGCTTCGGCATTTGGGCCTGGCAGGGAAAGTGGTTGTCATAGACGAGTGTCACGCCTATGATGCCTACATGAACCAATATCTGGAAAGAGCTCTGGAGTGGCTGGGGGTGTACAAGACTCCGGTGATCCTTCTCTCCGCCACGCTCCCTGCGGAGAGAAGGGCCAGACTGATCGAGGCATATTACGGCAGAAAATTTGCCCAGCAACCGGATGGCTGGAGAGAGAGCAAAGCCTATCCGCTTCTAACTTATACCGATGGTGAAGCTCTTTACCAGGTACAGATCCCGGTGGATACTCCGGACAGGGAGATCACTATCGTCAGAAGCGAGCTGGACCGGCTGGGAGGGCTGCTGAAGGACAGCCTATCCGGCGGGGGCTGCGCCGGGGTGATAGTGAATACCGTTGCCCAGGCCCAAAGCCTGGTGAAAAAGCTGAGAGAACAGCTGCCGGAATACGACGTCATGCTGGCACATGCCAGATACACAATGGCCGACAGAATGAAACGGGAAGAGGAGCTGCTGAGACGCCTGGGGAAAAAATCAAAAGCAGAGGAGAGAGACGGCCTGATAGTAGTGGGCACGCAGCTGCTGGAGCAATCTCTGGACATTGACTTTGACATTCTGGCAACTCAGCTTGCACCCATGGATCTGCTGCTGCAAAGGATAGGGAGGCTGCACCGCCATGGAACACGTGACCGACCCCAGGCGCTGAAAAAGGCCATGTGCATAGTCTGCGGTTTTGAAGAAAGAGACAGCGGATCACAGCAGATATACGGCAGCTGGCTGCTGGAGCGCACAGCCCGGCTGCTGCCGGAGAAGCTGTATTTGCCGGGTGACATATCCTCTCTGGTGCAGGAGACATACCGGGATATGGAGCCGGGAGAGGAGCTTTATCCCCTGTGGCAGGAACACCGGAACCTGCAGCTGAAAAAAGAGAGAAAAGCCGGCAATTACCGAATGCCCCGGGAGCGGGACCTGCGACGTACCATACATGGTCTTTTAGACAAGGCGCCCAGTGACAATGAGAAGCTGGCTGCCGCTACGGTGAGAGACGGGGAGTCCTCCGTAGCCGTTCTGCTGATGGTGAAGGCGGGGGAGGACTATGCAGCCTTTCTGCCCTGGCAGAGCGCCGGAGAGCGCATCACCCTGAGCCATGTGCCCTCCGAGGACGAGTGCTGCAAGATATTGCAGCAGAGAGTGCTGCTGCCCAGACAGCTGAGCGTGTATAAAACGGAGGAATGCATCCGGGAACTGGAAGTGCGAAACAGCAGTATCATGCCGGAATGGCAGCGTTCCAGGTGGCTGAATGGGGAACTGGTCTTGCTGCTGTCTGAAGAACTGGAGGCAGAACTCTGCGGCTACAGGCTGGAGTATGACCTTGAATACGGACTGAGCATATGCAAAGGGGAGGAAAAATAAATGGAAGAGCGGGCGTTCAATTTGTGCAGGGAGCCCTGGATCTGCGTTTTGGACAGGGACTACAGGGTGAAGAAGTTGTCTCTTTATGAAGTCCTTACCCAGTCCAGCCGTTATATGGCGCTGGCCGGGGAGACGGAGACGCAGAATATCGCAGTCCTGCGCCTACTTCTGGCCCTGCTGCACACGGTGTTTTACCGGCAGGATGAAGAGGGAAACAGTATCCCTTTAGATGATAACGAGGAGGCTCTGCGCCGGTGGAAAGCTATCTGGGAACTGGGAGAGTTCCCAAAGAGACCTATAGAGGACTATCTGAAAAAATGGGAGGACCGGTTCTGGCTCTTTGATCCGCAGTACCCCTTCTATCAGGTGCCCGGCATCACGGGGACCAGTAACCCGGCTAAGAAAATGAACGGAGCCCTGGTGGAAAGCAGCAACAAAATACAACTGTTTCCGCTGAGAAGCGGGAGAAAAAAAGAGGAGCTGGACTTTGATGAGGCGGCAAGATGGCTGGTATATCTGCAGGCCTTTGATGATACGGCAGCAAAAGACCCTTCGCCGAAACAGTGCTGGCCCAGCTGTCTAGGGTTGGTGATCGTGAGGGCCAAGTCTCTTTTTGAAACCCTTATGCTCAATTTAGCCCTGCTGAAAAACGGTATCGAGCCCTGGGGAGAACCAAGACCGGCCTGGGAGAGGGACGAACCCAAAAGGGATAAACGCACGGAGATAGCCCAGCCGGACAATCAGCCGGAGCTGCTGAGCATGCAGTGCAGGCGGGTTTTGCTGCACCGTAACGGCGATGTGGTGGACAGCTATGTGGACGCTGCCGGGGACTATCTGGAAAAAGAAAATGTGTTCTCGGAGCAGATGACCCTGTGGACAGTACAGCGGAAGGGAAAGGAAACGGAGCGTACGGTACCCAAACCCCACGACCCGGCCCGGCAGATGTGGCGGGACTTCGCCTCGGTATGCGGCATAGGCGGAAGAGAGCCTGGAGTCTTGGTGTGGGTAAAAAAATTGAAAGAAGAACGAATATTGCGGCGCGACCGCTTGGTGGCTTTGCAGATAGCGGGACTGATCTACGGAGGAATGAATTGTGGAGTAGTGGATGAATTTTCCGATACTCTGGAGCTGCATGCCAGCCTTTTGGAGGACTTGGACAGAAAATGGCAAGACCGGGTAGTGGACGAGGTAGCCTATTGTGAGCAGCTGGCAAAAGCCGTCTGCTACTTGGCCCTGGCCCTGTATAAAGCCCAGGAGGGGGACGGTAAGGCCGGCTCCGCGAAACAAAAGCAGGACGAAAAGAAAAAGCAGGTGGAGGAACAGCTGTATTACCGCTTTGACCTGCCCTTCCGCAGATGGCTGAGAGCGATAGACCCGGAGGGCTCCCTGTCCCAAGGAAAGGCCCACCTGGATGCCTGGAAAGAAACGGCGGCAGACATAGCAAAAGCCTATGGACGGGAGCTGGCGGAGCAGGCAGGACCCAGGGCAATAGTAGGGCGTACCGTAAAGGAGAAGATAGGGAGCAAGGAGCTGGAGCTCCATTACAGCGCAGGAGAGGCCTTAAACTCTTTTCTATATCAGGTGAAAAAGATTCAAAACGAACATGACAAATAAGGGGGCGTTTATATGGGGGATACGGTTTCAATACGGCAGGTTGAGGTATTTACAAAGAAGAAGATTTCCCAGCTGCTGGAACAGTCAGGCAGCAACTCCGGGATATTGGCCCAGCTGCGCCGGGGAATTGGCAAGGAGCCGGGAGAAATGCCACAGCTTTGGGGCTATTTTCTCCAGGATATGCCGGAAGAATTTTTCGGCAGGGATGAGCCCAGCAGAGCCGAGTGGGCGGTATACTCGGCTGTGACTCTCTTTTCCCTGCATCAGCAGGGAAAAGATGGGAAGACTGAGCCGATGCAGAGGGACGGGATGACACTGGGCCGGGCCATAGCCCAGCTGGTCACCGACGAAGATGAAGAGAAACGGGTGACCCGGCGTTTTCAGACTGTGGCTACGGCCGGCAGCGTGGGAGAACTGTGCCACTATCTGCGCAGTCTGGTGCAGATGTTGAGAGGGGAGAACATAGGCCTGGACTATCCGCTGCTGGCGAAGGACATTTATTGCTTCCAGTTTCCGGAGCTCATTTCCAAGGTGCGGCTCAGATGGGGACAGGACTTTTATGCATATATGAAAATAAAATCTACAGATAACAAATGACAAGGGGAGGAAATAAAATGCGTACACTTTATCTTGATGTCCATGTCCTGCAGGCGGTGCCGCCCAGCTGCATCAACCGGGACGATACCGGCAGCCCCAAGACCGCTATCTACGGGGGTGTGACCAGGGCCAGAGTCTCCAGCCAGGCCTGGAAGCGGGCCATGCGCTGCATGTTTAAAGATATCTTTTCTCAGGAGCAGATAGGGCTCAGGACCAAGAAAGCTGTGGAACTGGTGGCAAAGGAGCTTGAGAACTTGGGATATGAGGGAAACACAGGGAAAGCAGCCACTGAGGCTCTGGAAAAAGCGGGAATAAAAATCAACAAAAAAGCTGAAACGGATGCTCTGCTCTTTATGAGCCGTCCTCAGGCCAGGGCTCTGGCAAAACTTTGCATGGACGGAGAGACTGACAAAGGGGCTTACGTCAATGCCCTAAAGGGAACGCCTTCCATTGATATTGCGCTCTTTGGACGCATGGTGGCCAGCGAGCCATCCCTGAACTTCGACGCTGCCGCCCAGGTGGCCCACAGTATATCCACCCATGAGGTGAAAACCGAGTTCGATTACTTCACCGCTGTGGACGATATGTCCCAGGAAGACAATATGGGAGCGGGGCATCTGGGTACGGTGGAATTCCATTCCGCTACGCTGTACCGCTATGCGACGGTGAACCTGCGGGAACTGAAAGAGCAGTTGGGTGAGGATACTGCGGCAGCGGTAAAAGGCTTTGTCAAGGCTTTCCTGTTATCAATGCCCACCGGCAAGCAGAACAGCTTTGCCAACCGTACGGTACCTGATTTTGCATATATCACAATAAGAGATGACCAGCCGGTGAATCTGGCCGGAGCTTTTGAAAAACCGGTATACACTAGGCAGGACGGCTACACAGAAAAGTCCATAGCGGCGTTGAAAGACTGTGCCTTGAATACATACAGGGCCTTTGTGGGCGCCCCGGTGTATGCCTGCTGCATTGGCAGAGAGGAGGAGGGGTTGGGAGAAACCTTGTCTCTGCCGGAGCTCATGGACACTCTGGAAGACAAAGTGTGTGCCTGGCTGAAGGAGGATGAAAAATGAGCACCCTCTTGCTGAGGCTTGCCGGACCCCTGCAGACCTGGGGGTGTGAGTCAAAATTTGAAAAGCGGCGTACAGGCCGGGAACCCACCAAGAGCGCAGTTGTGGGTCTGCTGGCGGCGGCCATGGGCAGAAGACGGGATGAGTCGGTGGAGGACCTGTGCTCACTGAACTTCGGTGTCCGGGTGGAAGAAGAGGGACAGCTGCTCAGAGATTTCCACATTGCAAGAACTGAGGGAGACAAGAAGACTTATGTGACGGAGAGATATTATCTGTCCGATGCCTGCTTCTTGGTGGGCCTGGAGAGTGGGGACGAGACTCTGCTTGACAAAATAGAGCAGTCAATTGTTAATCCGGCCTTTCCTCTTTTCCTGGGAAGACGCTCCTGCGTGCCCACATTGCCTATACTGATCGGACGGCGTCAGTGCTGTTTGCTGGAGGCGCTGCAGAGGGAACCCTGGCTGGCCTCAGAGTATATGCAGGGAAAAGCCCGGGGCCAGGTGAGGCTGCGTCTTATCACCGATGCCGGCTTGGACAGCACGGGGGCCGCTGTACAGAGGGATCTGCCGCTGTCCTTTGACCCGGGAAACCGCCGCTATGGCTACCGCCCGCTGCTGGAGCATCCGCCTGTTGAGCCGGAGGTGCCAAGGGAGCGGGAGACAGAGCATGACGCCATGTCCGAACTCTAGGGGAGGAAGCCTGAATGTATTTAAGCAGAATGGAATTGAATATAAAGGAGAGGAACACCATGAAAGCCCTGGTGTCTCCTAACCTGTTCCACGGAGCGATTGAGGACGCTTTCCCCGGCCCGCGGGAGAGGAAGCTGTGGAGAATAGACTGGCTGGGAGGAAATTATTATCTGCTGCTGCTCAGCCCGGAGCAGCCTCAGCTGCACCGGGCGGCCGCTCAGTTCGGTTTTCCGGACAGCGTCAGCCCCTGGGAGACAAAGGACTATGGGCCTCTTCTGGACCGTATCCGGGAGGGCGGACTATGGCGCTTCCGGCTTACGGCAAATCCCACCAAAGCCTGCAAGGATGAGGCCGGAGGCCGGGGCACGGTCCATGCCCACATAACTGTGAATTATCAGAAGCAGTGGCTTCTGGAACGCTGCCGGAAGCATGGCTTCAGCTTGGAGGATGAGAGCTTCACCGTGACCGACAGCCGGTGGCTGCGCTTTTACAAAGGGAATTCCGGGAAGCGGCCGGTGTCTTTGCTTGCTGTAAGCTATGAGGGACTGCTGGAGGTTACGGACGCCCAGCTGTTCAAAAAGACTCTCACGGAAGGTATGGGCCGGGGGAAAGCCTTTGGACTCGGCCTTCTGACCGTAGTGAGAGCAGGGGACTGAGGGCCATGGGAAATTTACCTGGGATGGAGAAACCCAGCCTTCAGGAGCTGCCCCAGATAGGCGACCGTCTCAGCTTCCTGTACCTGGAACGCTGCCAGATAAACCGGGAGGACAGCGCCATATTGATCCGGGATGACCGGGGAACGGTGAGAGTACCGGCTGCGGCCATCTCCACGCTGCTTCTGGGGCCCGGCACCAGTATAAGCCACCGGGCCGTTGAGCTGATTGGCGACACCGGAGTGAGTATAGTCTGGGTAGGGGAACAGGGTGTGCGCTTTTATGCCTCAGGAAGGCCTCTGACCCACAGCTCCCGACTGCTGATGCGACAGGCGGAATTGGCGAGCAACCAGCGTCTGCACTTGGCCGTGGTGAGAAAAATGTACCAGCTGCGTTTTCCCGGGGAAGATGTGACCGGGCTCACCACACAGCAGCTCCGGGGCAGGGAGGGCAGCCGGGTGAGAAAGGCGTACAGAAAGGCGGCCCAGACGTGGGGAGTGGAATGGAAGGGCCGGGAATATGACCCGGAGGACTTTGCAGGGGGCAGCCTGGTAAATCAGGCGCTGTCTGCCGGAAATGCCTGCCTGTACGGGCTTGCCCACGGGGTGATTGCAGCCCTGGGCTGCTCTCCGGGGCTGGGATTTATTCACGTGGGACATGAGCGATCCCTGGTTTATGATGTGGCGGATCTGTATAAGGCGGAGATAACTATCCCCATCGCCTTTGAGATGGCTGCAAAACAGCCGGAGGATCTGCCCGGGGCAGTGAGGAGAAAAGTCCGGGATGTAATGGCTTCCACCCATCTCCTTGAACGCATGGTAAAGGATATATATTTCCTTTTTGCAAAGGACGATGACGAAGGGAAAGACGGCCCGGATATCGATGTGACCTATCTGTGGGACGGCGGGGACAGGACCGTAAAAAATGGCATAAGTTACCGGGATACCTGGGAGAGCGAGCCATGGTAGTGATTGTCCTCACCGACTGCCCGCCGAAGCTGCGGGGAGATTTGTCCAAATGGCTCTTTGAAATCAACACGGGAGTATATGTAGGCAGAGTCTCCGCCCGGGTCCGAGAGCTGCTGTGGGAGCGGATATGCGAGAATCTAAACAAAGGCCAAGCCACTATGGTGTACCCGGCGGCGGTGGAGCAGCGCATGGAATTTCGCGTCCACAATACAAGCTGGACCATTGCCGACTATGACGGCTTGAAGCTGATGAGGAGGCCGCTTCCAATGCCTGAAGGAGAAAGGGATAACGGAATTCTGGAAGCGGGCTTCAGCAAAGCGGCGGCATATCGAAAGATAAACCGAATGCAGAGGTCGGG
>DVHY01000198.1 GCA_018711755.1 Candidatus Limivicinus faecipullorum
GGAAAAACACTGTGGAAAGCACACAATAGCGGCAGGCAGCTTGAAATTTTTTTGCCCAGCTTGTACAATGTTCGGGGTGATGAAGATGAAGACAGATATTATATTTATAGACGAGTCCATAAGCGTCTGCCTCAAGCCTGCCGGCCTGGATTCCCAGGAGGATATGTGCGCCCTGCTCCGGGAAGAGACGGGAGGGGAGATATTCTGCGTCCACCGTCTGGACAAAGAGGTGGGGGGACTCATGGTATACGCCCGCAGCAGCGGCGCGGCCGCAGCCCTGTCCGCCGCCATTTCCCAAGGTGGCTTCCGCAAAAAATACCTGGCTGTAACGGAAGGCTGCCCCGGCGAGCCGGAGGGACTGATGCAGGACCTGCTGTTCAGAGACACGGCTAAAAACAAGTCTTATGTGGTGAAGCGCCAGCGCAGGGGCGTGCGCCGGGCGGAGCTGGAGTACCGGCTTTTGGAGCGGGCGGGGGAGCTGGCCCTTATGGGGGTGGAGCTGCACACCGGCCGCAGCCACCAGATAAGAGTGCAGTTCGCCTCCCGGGGCCTGCCACTGCTGGGGGATGCAAAATACGGCAGCAGAGAGCGGCGCTGCAAGATCGCCCTCTGGTCCTGGGGCCTGTCCTTTCCCCATCCTGTCAGCGGCAGCCCCATGGAGTTTTCCGCCCTGCCTGAGCCCGCTTTTCCCTGGAATGAATTCCTGTACATCGGGGGAGCAGGGCCTGAATGAGGACAGCTTGCATAAGACGGCGGCCATATGGAAATAATATTAGCACTTGAATATGCCGAGTGCTAATATTCATATTTAGTTCATATATATTGCTATATTTATTAACATTTGTGCGGTACTTTATATACAAGATGAAACGAGATAAAGAAAGTTTCATCCGAATGAATATAGTAAAAAATTTATGGAGGTATATATCATGTTTGAACTTATTCCTTTTGATCGTCGTGTACACAGTGTTGCAGCTTTTGACCCCTTCCGTGAGTTTGATGAGCTTGAGCGCAGCTTCTTCGGCAACAGCGCGAGAAGCGTATCCGGTTTCAGGACCGACGTCACCGACACCGGCGATGCTTACAAGCTGGAGGCCGAACTCCCTGGCTTCAACAAGGATGACATCAAGATAGACATCGAGGACGATTGCCTGACCATCAGTGCAGAGCGTTCCATGGAGAACAAGGAGGAGGACAAGCAGAACTTCGTCAAACGGGAGCGTTACTACGGCTCCTTCAGCAGGAGCTTCGATATCTCCGGTATCGATGCCGACGCCATCGAAGCCAGCTATAACGACGGCGTGCTGACTTTGACCATGCCCAAGAAGCAGGAGCAGCTGCCTGCCAGCCGCAGACTGGAGATCAAGTAAGTTTTACGTAAATCGAAATACGTAAACAATATTACGTAAACTAGATTAAGTAAACAAAGTTATGTAAATAACCGGGGGCCGGATCAAATTCCGGTCCCCGGTTATTTTTGTTTTGCAGCCGGCCTAAGCCGGGGCTGAATAAAGGGCTCTGCCATATTTGTCCCTGCTCTTCGACTCGCCCCGCTTGCACCTGCCCTCGGGCTCGGTCCCATTTGCCCCAGACCTTTGGCCTTGATTTATTTGCCCTTGTCCTTTGGCTTGAAAATGACGGACATGAGCAGGCCGAAGAACACGGCTGCGCACAGTCCTGCGGAAGCCGCGGTGAATCCTCCGGTAAATGCCCCCAGGAGCCCGTCTTCCGCCACCGCCTCCCGTATGCCCTTGGCCAGGTTGTGGCCGAAGCCGGTGAGGGGCACGCAGGCCCCGGCACCCGCCCAATCGGCCAGGGGCTGGTAAAGTCCCAGGGCAGAGAGGATGACCCCGGCTACCACATAGCTGGTGAGTATCCGGGCGGGAGTGAGCTTGGTGTAATCTATAAGCAGCTGGCCTATGGCGCACAGGAGCCCGCCGACAAAAAAGGCTTTTAGATATATCAGCAGCGTCTCCATGTCATACCTCTCTTTCTATGGCCACGGCATGGCAGATGCCGGGGATGCTGCCGCCCTGCTGGCAGCTGAGAGGGGACATGAGCGCCCCGGTGGCGGCCACCAGCACCCGGTTCCAGGTGCCTTTTGCCATGCCTTTCAGTATATGGCCGCAGAGCACCGAGGCACAGCAGCCGCAGCCTGAGCCGCCGCAGTGGACGTCCTGGGTGTTCAGGTCGTAGATGAGTACTCCGCAGTCCATGTATCTCGCACCCAGCTCCATGCCCTCGTCGGCCATGAGCTTTTGAAGGATGTCGTGGCCCATGGCCCCCAGGTCCCCGGTGAATACCGCGTCATAGTAGCCCAGGTCCCGGCCGGTGTCCTCAAAATGGGCCTTGATGGTCTCAAAGGCCGCCGGAGCCATGGCCGAGCCCATGCTGTTGGCGTCCTTGATGCCGGCGTCCACTATTATACCGGGGGTGATGTGGGTGATATAGGGGCCCCGGCCCCGGGCGGACAGGATGGCGGCCCCGGCCCCGGTCACTGTCCACTGGGAAGTGGGAGGGCGCTGGCCGCCGTACTCCAAAGGAAAGCGGTACTGCCGCTCGGCTGAGCAGAAATGGGAGCCGGTGATGGCGCAGGCAAACTCCCCGAAGCCGCCGTCGATGCACATGGCCGCCAGGGACAGGGATTCTACCATGGTGGAGCAGGCGCCGTACAGCCCGAAATAGGGGCTGCCGCTGTCCTTCATGGCAAAGGCGGAGCTGACGCACTGGTTCAGCAGATCCCCGGAAAAAGTAAAGTCCAGCCGTGAGGGGGCTATTCCCGCCTTGTCGCAGCACAGGGAAAAACAGTGCCTGAGCATCTGGCTCTCTGCTTTTTCCCAGGTGCTCTGGTCAAAATAGGAGTCCTGGGAGATATAGTCAAAGCAGCGTTTCAGAGGGCCTTCCCCCTCTTTTTTCCCGGCCACGCTGGCGGAGGCGACTATGGAGACGGGCTCCGCCAGCTTCAAAGTCCGGCCGCCGATTTTCTTGTTCATGTATTCAGCACCTTCCAAATATTCACTGGGTATTATTTTTCC
>DVHY01000199.1 GCA_018711755.1 Candidatus Limivicinus faecipullorum
CATGAAAAAAGTTCAGACCGACAAGGCCCCGGCCGCAATAGGTCCATACAGCCAGGCAATGGTAAGCGGCAAGTTTCTCTTTTCCTCCGGGCAGGTCCCTCTTGATCCCGAGACCGGCGCTGCCGTAGGCAGCACCATCCAGGAACAGGCAGAGCGCTGCTGCCTCAGTATCCAGGCCATTCTGGAGGCCTGCGGCGCCGGCTTTGAAAATGTGGTAAAAACCACCTGCTTCCTCTCGGACATGGATAACTTTGCAGCTTTCAATCAGGTATACAGCAAATATTTCACCAGCAAGCCCGCCCGATCCTGCGTTGCGGTAAAGACCATCCCCAAAAACCTGCTGTGCGAGATAGAGTTCATTGCCGAGCTCCCGTAAGTTTCATATGCCGCAAAGAAAAGAGCGCCCCCGGGCGCTCTTTTCTTGTCTCCCGGCCTGCCTGCCGGCTTTGAAAGCGGCAGCTTTGAAGGGCTCCCCATTCGTGCGCGCCGCTCTCCGTGAGCTTTCGCGGGCCCGGCAGCCGGGGGGGGGGAGCCCTCAGGCCCGGCGCCATGCCGGTCCCGTACCCCGCCGGTCCCGGAGCCGCCGGGGCTTTGAAATCGCCCCGGCCTCCGTCTCCGGCCCTGTCCCCGGTCCCCTCCCCGGCTTTGTCCCCAGGCTTCGTCTCCGGTCCCCTCCCCGGCTTTGTCTCTGAAAAATATCCCCGGCGCCGCAGCGCCGGGGATAAGCTCAGCTTTCCGATGTCAGATTTTTTCAGTCGCCCATGCAGATGCCTATATCTCTGGCCACCTGGATCATGGGGTGGTCCACAGGCAGGAATTTGGTGCGGCTGGCCGCCTCCTCCAAAGGTATGGAGCAGATCTTCCCGTTTTGGATGGCCACCATGCGGTCATATTCCTTGTTGATTATCAGCTCGGCCGCCGCCGTTCCAAACTGAGTGGCCAGCACCCTGTCGTAGGGGCAGGGAGGGCCGCCCCTCTGGTAGTGGCCGGGTACGGTGACCCTGGTCTCCTGGCCGGTCATGGCCTCCAGCTCGGCGGCTATCTTATAGGAGACGGCGGAGTAATTGGAAGACTCCTTCAGACGGCGGCGGGTCTCCTCGTCCAGGACCACGTCGTCCTTGCTGACGGCGCCCTCGGCGCAGGCCACAATGGAGAAGCTGCGGCCCCGCTTATTACGGGACTCGATGAGCTCGGCCACCTTGTTCAGGTCGTAAGGTATCTCGGGTATGAGTATAGCGTCGGCGCCGCTGGCTATGCCCGCGTTCAGGGTCAGCCAGCCTGCATCCCGCCCCATGAGCTCCACCACGAAAATGCGGCTGTGGGAGCTGGCAGTGGAGTGGATATAGTCGATAACATTGGTGGCGATATCCACGGCGCTCTGGAAGCCGAAGGTGGTGTCTGTGCCGTAGATGTCGTTGTCTATGGTCTTGGGCAGAGTCACCACGTTCATCCCGGCATCGGAGATGAGCTTTGCGCTCTTCTGGGTGCCGTTGCCCCCCATTATCACCAGGCAGTCCAGATTCAGCCGGTTATAGGTGTCTTTCATGGCGGGGATGAGACTGTTGCCCTCTTCGTCCACAATGTCTTTGCCGGGTATGTAGTGCTGACGGGAGGTGCCCAGGATGGTGCCGCCCTCGGTGAGTATTCCGGAGAAGTCCTTGGACGTCATGAACTTATAGTCGCTTTCTATCAGTCCCCGGTATCCGTCATACATGCCGAATATCTCAATATTTTCCAGCTTCTCAAGCAGCGCCTTGCCCACGCCCCTTATGGCCGCGTTCAGGCCTTGGCAGTCGCCTCCGCTGGTGATGAGCGCAACACGGGTCATTTTTTTCAAAGCCTTCGCCTCCTGTATTCTTTCTGGGAAAAGCCGCTCTTGCGCAGGCTCTCTCCGCCTTTCCGGCGGGATATTCCCTGAGCCTCATTATGGTCCATGGCCGGGATTTTTGCAATAGACAATTATGACAATTTGCTTTTCTTTATGCCTGCCCTCCCCGGCGCGGGCATAAAAAAGGTGCACCCAGGGCCCCTTTGTCTCTTTTGTTCCTTATCTTCCCGCCAGCATGGGAAGCACGGCCTTCTCATACATCAGCCGCTGCCCCAGCCTGTTGGGGTGTATGCCGTCAGCGCACAGATATTTTTCCTGCTCCTCGCCCCCTGCCGGGAATACCGAGCGCAGATCCAATATGCGGCAGCCCAGGCTCTGGGCCACCCGGCGCACCATGGCGCTGTAACCCGCCTGCCAGCGGTGTATCGCCTCCAGGTCACCCAGCCAGTGGAGTATGGCCTTGCTGTCCAAGCCGTCCCGGCACACATGGGCCAGGTATCTCCTGGAGGATATGGGGGGCAGGGTGGCGGCCACCGGGACGCTGCCCGCCTCCTCTACCGCATGTATCATGCGGGCGTACTCTTTTTCAAATTCCTCAGGCGGCACAACGCAGAGATGCTCCTGCTCCGGCTCCGCCGCCACCTCCGCCCAGTCATAGGCGCAGTCGTTCCCGCCGAACTCTATCAGGGTGAAATCCCCCAGCCGGCCCTGCTCCAGGAATTTTTCCAGCCTTCCGAAGCCCTTTACCACCGTGGAGCCGAAGCTGCTGTGGTTGTCCAGCTTTACCCCGGTCTCCTCCTCCAGCCTGACAAATTGCTCCTTGCACCGGCTGTAGCGGCCGTTCT
Organism: Candidatus Limivicinus faecipullorum; assembly: GCA_018711755.1. Lineage (GTDB taxonomy): Bacteria > Bacillota > Clostridia > Oscillospirales > Oscillospiraceae > Limivicinus > Limivicinus faecipullorum. The sequence goes on from DVHY01000199.1 coordinate 2,674, forward strand.
CCTGGACCACGCCGGCCATTATGGAATCTCCGAATATACTCAGCAGCATTCTGGTTCTCTCCTTTTCATCATCTAGTTTTGATTACTATATATCATCATTTCAAATATATGTCAAGTGCTATGTTGTAAAAGATATTGCTATTTTATAAACTTTATGTTATGCTGCAAAAAAAGATATGGAGAGAAGCAGATGAGAGAAAAACAGAGTGAGGCTTTGGAGGCCCTGGCGGGCTGCGCTCTTCCCCCTTGGGAGGAGCTGCCGGATTTGGAGCTGTATATGGACCAGGTGCTCAGCCTTGTGAGCCGCTATCTCCCCGCCGGGGAGGACAAGGGGCTCACCGCCTCCATGGTGAACAACTATGTAAAGCAGAAGGCTCTGCCTCCCCCGGTGAACAAGCGCTACGGCCGGAGCCACATCGCCGCACTGCTTATGCTGTGCTCCTTAAAGTCGGTGATGCCGATCTCCGCCGTGCAGCAGCTCTTTCAAAGCTGGGGCGGAGCAGAGGGGCTGGAGGCGCTCTACGGGGTATTTCGCGAGATGTACGCCCGGGTGAACTCCGGGGTCTCCGCCCAGCTTTCCGCCCTCCAGGCCCGGGACGGAAGGGAGCTCTTCCTCTGGGCCGCCCTGGGCTCCCGGGCCGCCCAGTCCCTGGCTATGGAGCTGCTGGACGGGCTGGGCGAACAATGAAGGCGCAAAACGCAGGTCCTGCGCCCACAGGTCCCTCGCCTGAGAATACGCCTGCAAAGGAATACAGACAGCAAAAAAAGAACTCTGCCCGGGGCAGAGTTCTTTTTTCCGTTTTTCGTTTACTTGCCGAAGTACTTGATGATGTGGCGGGGGCAGATGTCTGCGCAGTGGCCGCACTGGACGCACTTGGTGACGTCCACCACAGCCAGGTTGTCCTTCACCACGATGGCGTCGGCAGGGCACTCCCGCTGGCACTTCATGCAGCCTATGCAGCCGAAGTCGCACATCTTCATGACCTTGGCGCCCTTGTCCTTGTTTCCGCAGGCGGGCATCACCTTCTGGGAGGCGGGGATGAGCTTGATGATGCTCTTGGGGCAGACGTCGGCGCAGGCGCCGCAGCCAACGCACTTGGCCCGGTTCACCTTGGCGATGCCGTCCACGATCTCCATAGCGCCGAACTGGCAGGCCTTGACGCAGTTGCCCAGGCCGATGCAGGCGAAGGTGCAGGTCTTGTTGCTCTTGCCGCCGAAGAGCATGGCGGCCTGGCAGTCTTTAGGCCCGTTGTAGTTGAAGCGCATTTCCACGTGGCCCTGGGTGCCGGAGCAGGGGACAAAGGCCACCATGGGCTCGGCGGCCTCGGCGTCCACGCCCATGATGCGGGCTATCTTTTCGGCAGCCTCGGCGCCGCCGGCAACGCAGCGGTTGGTGGGAGCCTCGCCGGCAGCCACAGCCGCGGCGTAGCCGTCACAGCCGGGGTAGCCGCAGCCGCCGCAGTTGGCGCCGGCCAGGCAGGCGCGCACGGCCTCCTGCTTGGGGTCTACTTCAACATAGAATATCTTAGAGGCAACGGCCAGGACGGCGCCGAAGATGCCGCCCAGCACGCCCAACACAAGAATTGCGAGAAGGATAGAACTCATATCACTCTACCTCCTTAGAATATCTGCATGCCGCTGAAGCCCATAAAGGCCAGGGCCAGCAGGCCGGCGGACACAAGGCAGATGGGGAAGCCCTCGAAGCACTCGGGATAGTCGGAGAACTCGGTGCGCTCCCGGACGCTGGCAAAGAGGACTATGGCCAGCATGAAGCCCAGACCGCCGGTGATGCCGTAGACCAGAGACTCCAGGAAGTTATAGTCGTTCTGCACGTTCAGCAGCACAACGCCCAGCACTGCGCAGTTAGTGGTGATAAGGGGCAGGTAGATGCCCAGAGCGGAGTACAGGGAGGGAACGGACTTTTTCAGGAACATCTCCACAAACTGCACCAGAGCCGCAATGACCAGGATGAAAGCCAGGGTCTGGAGGAATTCCAGATGCAGGGCCACCAGCAGATACTGGTCGATGACCCAGCAGATGGCGGAAGCCAGGCCCATGACGAACACCACGGCCAGGCCCATGCCGGTAGCGGTCTCCACCTTGCTGGAGCAGCCCAGGAAGGGGCAGCAGCCCAGGAACTGGGAGAAGATGAAGTTGTTGATAAGGATCGCGCCCAGAGATATGGAAATAATATTCGTAAGCATTATTCTTCACCCTCCTTGTCCGCCATTTCCTGCGCCTCTTTTTTCTTGGCCGACTTCTTCAGGGCATACTGCATGATGGCAATCAGCAGGCCCAGGGTGATGAATCCGCCGAAGGGCAGGGTCATTATGGTAGCGCCGTAGTCGCTGGGGAAGAGCTGGATACCGGCGCCGGTGCCGTCCATGGTGATGCGGAAGCCGTTGGTGATGTCGATAAGGCCGCCGCCGAAACGGCCGCTGCCCACCAGCTCACGGAACACGCACATCACGATGAGCACCAGGGTGTAGCCCAGGCCCTGGAAGATGCCGTCGAAGAAGGAAGCGCCCACGGTGTTCTTCTGGCAGAAGGCCTCGGCACGGCCGATGATAATGCAGTTGACAACGATGAGAGGGATGAACACGCCCAGAGCATCGGACAGGGCGGGTATGTAAGCCTGCAGCAGCAGGTCCACGATGGTGACGAAGCCGGCAATGATAACCACGAAGATGGCCAGGCGTATCTCATTGGGTATGATCTTACGGATGGCGGATACAACCACGTTGCAGCAGGTCAGTATTACCAGCACCGACAGGCCCATGCCCACGCCGTTGAAGAGGGTGGTGGTGATGGCCATGGTGGCGCACATACCGATGAGCTGTACCAGAACAGGGTTATTGGTTATCAGGCCTTCCTTAAACTGTTTCTTGATATTCATTCAGCCTTTCCTCCTTAACCCAGAGATTCAACAGCCTTGATGGCTGTAGAGACTGCCCCGGTGATAGAGCGGGAGGTAATGGTGGCGCCGGAGAGGGCGTCGATACTACCGCCGTTCTTGGTGAGGGCCACGGTGTCGTCCTGACCCACGAACTGGGCACGCCAGTTGACGCCCACCTCTGCGGTGCTGGCGGCGTTGGCGCCCAGGCCGGAGGTCTCGGAGTGAGAGATAACGGAGATTCCGGTGCACTTATAGTCGTTGTCCACACCCACGGCCAGGGTGATCTTGCCTTGGGAGCCGCTGAAGGTGGTCATGACCACATAGCCGGCGCCGTTGGTGCACTTGCTGATGGCGTCGATGGTGGGGTTGGCCTCCTCGTCGAAGGCCACTTCCTCGTAGCCGTCGGAGGGCAGGACGGCCGCATAAGCTCTCTCGGTCTTAATGCGGTTCTGCTCCTCAATGGTCTCATAGGTGAGCTCGTTCACCACGCCCAGCACGCCGGCCACTATGGCGCAGACCAGGAACAGGACAATGGTAAGTTTCAGGATCTTATTCATTTGGCCGCCTCCTTTGCTGCCTTTTTGGCCGCTTTCTCAGCTGCAATGTCCTCTTTGCTGACACCGAACTGATGGCGGTGGAAGCCCTTGTCAATGGCCCAGGTACACAGGTTCATGATGAGTATGGCATAAGTAACGCCCTCGGGGAAGCCGCCGAAGTAGCGGATGAGCACGGTCAGCGCGCCGCAGCCTGCGCCGTAGAGCAGCTGGCCGTTGAGGGTGACGGGGCTGGTGGCATAGTCGGTAGCCATGAAGATGGCGCCCATGACCAGGCCGCCAGCCAGGATGTTATAGAGCATCCACTCCACATTGCCGTAGCCTTCCTTGCCGAAGATGAGGCAGAGCAGGGCCACGGTGCCTATGTAGGAGCCGGGTATGCGCCAGGAGATGACCTTAGTGATCAGCAGGTAAGCGCCGCCGATGAGCAGGGCCAGGGTGCTCAGCTCTCCGATGCAGCCGGGGATGGTGCCCAGGAACATGGTCTTGAAGTTGAAGTACTCGGGCATGGCGGTGCCGCCGTACATGTAGGACAGGGGGGTGGCCATGGTGACGCCGTCCACGGAGCCGGTCAGGGCGCCGGGCACAGCGTACTGGCCCATGATGGCCGCATAGGAGGCCAGCAGGAAAGCACGGCCTGCCAGGGCGGGGTTGAGGAAGTTCTTGCCGATGCCGCCGTAGAGCTGCTTTACCACCACTATGGCAAAGAAGCTGCCGATGACCGGGAGCCACCAGGGTGCCGTGGGGGGCAGGACCATAGCCAGCAGCAATCCGGTGAGGGCGGCGGACAGATCGCCGATGGAGTTGGATTTCTTCATCAGCTTCCGGTAGCCCCACTCGAAGAACACGGCGGAGGCCATGGACACCAGAGCCAGCACCAGAGGATAAACGCCGAACTGCCACACGGCCACAGCCAGAGCGGGCAGCAGGGCCAGAATGACGTTGAGCATTATGCGCTTGGTGTCGGTGTTGGTCCTGACCTGGGGCTGATACGCCACGTCAAGCACGATTCTATCTTTATTTTCGGTCATTTCCGTGCCTCCTTTGCCGCCGCTTCAGCCTCGGCCTTGGCCTTTTCCTTGGCAGAACGCACCTGGAACTTAACCTTGGCGGTCTTGAAGGCGTGGGTCAGAGGCATTCTGGCGGGGCAGTTGTAAGAACAGCTGCCGCACTCGAAGCAGTCCGTAACGTGATATTTCTCCATGTTTTCAAAGTCGTTTTTGGAATAGTACATGTACATGAACACCGGCTCCAGATTCATGGGGCAGACGGTGATGCACTTGCCGCAGCGGATGCAGGTGGGCTCTTCCACGTTCTTGTCCTCTTCCTCGGTGAAGAAGAGCACGCCGGCGGTGCCCTTTATAACGGGGGCGTCGAAGTTGGTGGCGCATATGCCCATCATGGGTCCGCCCAGGACTATCTTCCTGGGGGTCTTCACGAAGCCGCCGCACTGCTCTGCGATATGTCTGAAGGGGGTGCCCACCCGGGTCAGGGCGTTGACGGGCGCCTTCAGGGCGCTGCCGCCGTAGGTGACTATACGCTCGATGACGCTCTTGCCCTCATAGCAGGCCTGATAGATGGCGTAGCAGGTGCGGGTGCTGATGACGTTGCAGCCCACGCCGGAGGGCAGCCCGCCGGGCTTGACTTCCCGGCCGGTGATGGCCTTGACCTGCATTTTCTCGCCGCCCTGAGGGTACTTCACCGCCTCGGGGATTATCTCCACGCCGTACTTGGCCGGGTCGAGAGAATTCAGCAGGTCTATGGCGTCCTGCTTGTTTACCTCTATGCCGTAGTAGGCCTTGTCCACACAGTTGGCTATACGGGCCAGCTCTATGCCCTTGAGCAGCTGGGTGGGGAAATTGAGCATGGTGAGATGGTCGCCGTTGAGGTAGGGCTCGCACTCGGCGCCGTTTATTATCAGCTTGTCCACCTTGCCGATGCCGCCTCTTATCTTCACGGCGGTGGGGAACATTGCGCCGCCCATGCCCACTACGCCGGCTTCCCGGATGCGCTCCAGTATGGCGTCGGGGTCTTTCAGCTGCTCCTCGGTGAGAGGGGGCAGCAGCTCAGGGGTATCCTGAAAGTCATTTTCTATGACCACGGACATTATCATATCCCCCAGGGGATGGGGCCGGGGTTCCACCGCCACCACCTTGCCGGAGACCGGGGAGTGTACGGGGGCGGAGACAGGGACCGGGTTCTCGCCGATTTTCTGATACATCTTCACGCTGTCCCCCACCTTCACCAAAGGCTGGCAGGGAGCGCCTATGTGCTGTATCATGGGTATCACGACCTGGGAGGGCGGCGTTATGACGGTCACGGGAACTTCCGGAGCCTTCATATAATTGGGGTGTACGCCGCCTTTAAAAGTATGGGACATAAGCTTCACCTCTTCAAAATTTGCCCTAGTCTTACATCAAGAGATTGTATCACATCCGGTCATAAATTGTCTATATTTTTTGGTATAAAGATTGTCTTTTTTACTGGTCAAGTTTGTAACAATCCCGTCAACATCTTGTCAATGACAAGATGTTTTACATTAATTTCCAATTATCGTTTGTTTGTTCATTTGTATGCAACATTTTATTTGGGGATAATTTCCACATGGTCAATTACGCTCAGCCCCTGTCCCGGGGCTCCCGCATCCTTCTGCGCCGGTTTTTGACAAGAAAAGGCCCCGCCTTTCAAAGGGCAGAACTGCTTTGAAAGGCGGGGCGCAGCATGGGCTCCGGGCCCGGGCTATGCTCAGGCGAGTACGTCCGCAGCTATGGTGTCGGCCAGGGCGTCCAGCTGGGCCAGCTGGTCCTGGGCCAGGGAAGATTTGACGGTGATGGGCTCACCTATGAACTGGGTGTTCTTCAGCCCGGAGAGCATATCCCTCATCTGTTTGCCGCTGGTGGGAGCCCAGCTGCCGTTTTCTATGAAGGCTATCTTGCGGCCCTGGAGATTGTGGTTTGCGATGTCGTGGAGCAGGTTCTCCATGGTGACGAATACGCCGGCGTTATAGGTGGTGGCGGCGAAGACCAGGTGGCTGCATCGGAAAGCGTCGGAGAGGATATAGCTGGCGGGGGTGACGGAGGTGTCGTACATGCGCACCCGCACTCCCCTCTCCCAGAGCTTCACGGCCAGGATGTTGGCGGCGTTCTCCGTGTGGCCGTAGACAGAGGCGTAGGCCAACAGGACGCTCTTCTCCTCCGGGGCATAGCTGCTCCACAGCAGGTACTTCTCCAGGAAGCTGCCGAAGCCCTCCCGCCACACGGGACCGTGGAGGGGGCAGACTATGGCGATGTCCAGTCCGGCGGCCTTTTTCAGGGCGCTCTGGACCTGGGGGCCGTATTTGCCCACGATGTTGGTGTAGTAGCGCCGGGCCTCGTCCAGATAGTCGGCCATAAAGTCGCTCTCGTCGGCAAAGATGCGGCCGTTGAGGGCGCCGAAGGTGCCGAAGGCGTCGGCGGAAAAGAGTATCTTCTCCGTCTTGTCGTAGCTCATCATCACCTCAGGCCAGTGGACCATGGGGGCCATAACGAAAGTGAATTCGTGGCGTCCGGAGGAGAAGCTGTCCCCCTCTTTCACGGTGTCTATCCGGGAGCTCAGGTCTATTCCCCGGAAGAACTGGGAGAGCATGGTCTTTATCTTGTCGTTGCAGATGATGCGGGTCTCGGGATGGCGGAGCATGAGGGACTCCACCGTGGCCGCATGGTCCGGCTCCATGTGAGAGATCACCAGGTGATCCAGCTGCCGGTCCCCCAAGGCGTAGGCCAGGTTTTCAAAGAAGGTCTCATAAACGGCCTTGTCCACAGTGTCGAAGAGCACGGTCTTTTCATCCAGCAGCAGATAGGAATTGTAGGACACCCCGTCGGGCACTCCGTAAACTCCCTCAAAGCAGGCCAGACGCCGGTCGTCAGCGCCTACCCAGATAAGATCGTCCATTACTTTTCTGGTGCAATGCATATCTCTGAACCTCCACATAGTTGTCAGAATTATATCATATATTATATTTTATTTCTTATGAATCGGCTGTGGCCTACGCAACAGTTTTGTGCTATAATTCTGATATACTCTATAAACAGGGAGGCCGCCGGGAATGAATGAGATACAGCTTTTTGAGGGCATCAGCCGGGAGAGTCTGGAGGCCATGCTCTCCTGCTTCAAACCGGAGAAGCGCAGCTTCAAGAAGGGGGAGACCATCCTGGTCTACTCCTCCAGCCTGAAATATCTCTGCGTGCTCACCTCGGGCCGGGCCCACCTCTACTGCATGGACAGCGAGGGGGAATACGCCCTGCTGGAGCAATACGGTCCAAACGACATTTTTGGGGAGGTCTTCGCCATGCCCTACGGGGACCTGGGCTATGCCGTGGAGGCGGACAGCGACTGCCGGGTGATGTTCATCCCCTTCGACTGTATCTACGGCCGCTGTCCCAGGGCCTGCCAGCACCACAGCCAGCTCACCCGCAATCTCTTCGAGCTGTCGGCCAGGAAGGCCCAGAGCCTGTCGGTGCGCATAAACATGATAAGCAAGCGTTCTCTGCGGCGCAAGCTCAGCGCCTATTTCGAATATCTCAGCGACCTGGCGGGCAGCCGCAGTTTCCAGCTGGACCAGAGCTTTTCCCAGCTGGCCAGCTATCTCTGCGCCGACCGCACCAGCATGATGCGGGAGCTGAGGAACATGTGCAACGAGGGACTTATAAGCCGCAAGGGCAGGGACATCACCCTGCTGAGCATATAAAAATCTACAGCAGACAGGGGGAACATTATGGCAGATAAAAAATTTGCGGGTATCAACGGCCCCGTGGGCGGCCCGGAACTGGCCGCCGACTATGAGTCCGCCAAGGTCTTCGACAAGGTGAAGGTGGGCAGACTTGGAGTCTACTACCGGGACGGCTTCAAAATACGCTTCATGGACTACAGCCTCTTGGAGCGGGTCTTCATCCGCATCCAGGAGGTCAACGGCCGCATGTGCTGCGGCAGCACCATCTTCGCCTATTTCCGGCTGGTGTTCGTAGCCGGCGGCCGGGAGATAGGCGACGCCATATCCGAAAACGAGCAGGCCATGGACCAGGCCCTGGCCCTGATAAAGGAGCTGGCCCCCGCCTCCCTGGCCATTGGCGTGGAGGAGAAAGCCCCGGCCCGGAGCTGAGGGCCGGAAAACATTCAAAGCCCCCGGCGCAGCAAAAGCTGCGCCGGGGGCTTTGTTCCTTCCGTATCCGCAATGGGGCTTTCAGGCCTCTCCGTCCTCAAAGGCCGCCATTATGCAGCCCTTTTCCCCGTAAAATGTGCACAGGCCGGTAAAGGGCATGATGCTGCTGTCCGTCTGGGGCCAGCTGCCCTTTATCATGTTCTGCAGCTCCTTTGCCCCGCTGTCATTGAAGCAATGGGCAATGCGCAGCTTGCCTCCGGCATAGCCGTGAACTTCCATCTCCCGCACGATTGCCTGGAGGGCTTTGGCCTGTCCCCGGCACTTGTGCAGCTGCTCCAGAGTCCCCTCGTCGCTGGCCCGGCCCATGATGCGTATGCCCAGCACTCCCACGGTCTTTGCCGCCAGGGGGCTTATGCGTCCGTTCTTGGCCAGATTGTCCACGCTCTCCAGCATGAACATGAGATGGGTGTGCTTCATATATTCCCGGATGCGCCTGTCTATCTCCTCAAAGTCCAGGCCCAGGCCGATAAGCTCACGGAGCTTCTCCATAATGAGCACCAGCTCCGGGCCTGCCGAGAGGCTGTCAAGACAGCTGACTCGTCTGCCGGGGTAAGTCTGCTCATAGACTTCCTTGGCCTGCACGCAGGCATTGTAGCAGCCGGAAAGGCTGCTGGTTATGGCCAGGGCAAAGACTCTCTCCCCCTGGCCGAAAGCCTCCAGCCACTCCCCCACATTGGGGCAGGCGGTGCCGGAGCGGCCCTTGTACGCCGCCAGCTCCTCCAGCATCAGAGCGCAGTCCAGCTTTTCGTCGTCCACGTATTCCTTTTTGTCGGTGACTATCTTCAAAGGCACGCTGGCAAAATCCACCCCGGGAAAACGGAGAAGATTGCAGGAGGAATCCACGGCTATTCTGTAATTCATGACTGTACCTCGGCAGAAATAA
>DVHY01000200.1 GCA_018711755.1 Candidatus Limivicinus faecipullorum
TAAAATTATTAACATAACACTATCAACATAACATAATACACATAACATTGTTAACATAATAAAATAGAAAATTGGAAAAAACAGTATTGTAATTTCCGGGTATATGCGCTACAATATGGCCGACAATTTAATAATGGGAGAAGAAGTTATTTTGTTGTAACGCCGCTCACTGTGCGGCGGAAGGAGAAAGGCAATGAAAAAGCGTATTCTTGCAGTTTTCCTGGCGACGGCGGTTATGGCGGGCCTACTCTGCGGCTGCAGTGAGGCTACGGACCAGGACCCTGTTGCCAGCGATGAAACCACAGATTCTTCCCGGGCGGACCAGACCAATGAGATCACGGTCGGTATCGCCCAGGACCTGGATGACAGTCTTGACCCGAATCTTATGACGGCAGCAGGAACTAGAGAGGTCATGTTCAACGTTTTTGAGGGGCTTGTCAAGCCCAATTCCGACGGTGATTATGTATGCGCAGTCGCCTCCGACTATGAAATGAGCGAGGACGGACTCACGTATACCTTCACGCTCAGGGACGGTGTGGTTTTCCACAACGGCCAGAGCTGCACTGCGGAGGACATTATATACTCTTTTGAAACCTGCGCCGCTACCTCGGTGACTTCCGCCGTGGTGACGGCGCTTTCCGCTATAACGGACATAAGAGCTCAGGACAATGTCATCACCATAACTTTGTCTGCGCCAAACCCGGATTTCATCAGCTACGTGTCCAGCGTGTATATCCTGCCCAAGGACTACACCGAACAGTCCACCGCCCCGGTGGGCACCGGGCCGTTCCGCTTTGTGTCCCGCAGCGTCCAGGAGAATTTCATTCTGGAGCGCAATGAGGACTACTATGGGGAAAAGGCAAAGCTGGACAAAGTCACCTACAAGATATATGAGGACAACAACGCCCTGTTCACCGCTCTCAACAGCGGGGCTCTGGACCTGGTGGCCCACTTGACCATCGACCAGGTGAACAACCTCTCCAACGGCTACAACGTGCTGGAGGGCACCATGAATCTTGTCCAGGCCATGTATCTCAACAACGCCGTGGAGCCCTTTGACAATGAGCTGGTGCGCCAGGCCCTGTGCTATGCCGTTGACGTGGATTCCATGCTGGCGCTCACTGCCGAGGGCCACGGCACCAAGCTGGGCTCCTCCATGTACCCTGCCTTCGGCAAGTACTTTGACCCGGCCCTGGCGGAGGCCTATCCCTATGATGTGGACAAGGCCAAGGAGCTGCTGAAAGAGGCGGGCTATGAAAACGGCTTCAGCTTCACCATCACCGTGCCCAGCAACTATCAGCCCCATGTGGACACTGCGATGGTGCTGGTGGAGCAGCTGAAAGCCGTGGGCATCCAGGCCCAGATACAGCAGGTGGAATGGAACACCTGGCTCACCGAGGTATACGGCAACAGGAACTTTGAGGCCACGGTCTGCGGCTTTGACGCCAGCACCCTCAACGCCAGCGCCCTTCTGGCCAGGTGGGTCAGCGACAACGACAAGAACATGATAAATTACAATAACCCCCTGTATGACGAGACCTTTGCCAAGGCCCAGTCCTCCGCCGACGCTGAGGAGCAGACAGCCCTTTATAAGGAGTGCCTGCAGATACTCAGCGACACTGCGGCCAACGTCTATCTCCAGGACCTGGCGGATTTCGTGGCCGTGAACCCCAGGCTCCAGGGCTTCACCTTCTATCCCCTGTATGTGATAGACATGTCCTGCCTGTACTTCGCCTGACAAGGGCAAAAAAAGAAAGAGAGAAAGGAGGCGGGGAGAGTGAAATATATTTTAAAGAAAACCTGCGCTCTCATTATTACATTGTTCATCGTTTCCCTTCTCGCCTTTCTGGCATTTCAGATAATCCCCGGGGACCCCACCACTCAGCTGCTGGGTACTGAGGCCACGGAAGAGGCCAGGCAGGAGCTGCGCCAGGAGCTGGGTCTGGACCGCCCGGTGCTGCTTAGATATTTTGACTGGCTGGGCGGCTTCGTCAGAGGGGACATGGGCGAGAGCTACAGCTACCGCATGCCTGTGTCGGAGATGCTCTCGGACAAACTGCCGGTGACGGCTTTGCTCACGCTGCTGTCCTTTGCCTTTACCATTGTCCTGTCCATACCTCTGGGCATCTGGGCCGGCAGCACAAAAAGCCGGATAATGGATCTGAGCATCACCGCCCTGGACCAGATAATAATGAGCGTGCCGCCCTTTTTCATAGGCATGCTGGCCTGCTATTTCCTGGGCAACGTCCTTAAGCTCTTTGTGCCCGGGAACTTCGTGTCCTATACCGAGAGCTGGGCGGGCTTTCTGGGCTACATGGCCCTGCCTGCCCTGGCCATTGCCATACCCCGTATCGCAATGACGGTGAAGATGCTGCGCAGCTCTATCCAGAGCCAGCTGCAGCAGGACTATGTGCGCACATCCCGCAGCCGGGGCAGCAGCCGGGCCGTGATACTCAGGCGGCACGTGCTGAAAAATGCCATGATCCCCGTTATCAGCTTCCTGGCGGTCTCTGCGGCGGAGATAATGACCGGCAGCATCATCATCGAGCAGGTCTTCACCATTCCCGGCGTCAGCCGTCTGCTCCTGGCCAGCATCTCCAACCGGGATTTCCCGGTGGTGCAGGCCATAGTGGTGGTGATGGCGGCCTGGATAGTTATAGTGAATTTTGCGGCGGACCTGCTGTACCAGCTGGCCGACCCCAGAATACGCAGGCTGTGAGGAGGGGAGAGGTATGAAAAGACGGGCGAATATCTTCCTCTGGGCCGGCGGAGCCATAAGCCTTATTATGGTCTGCATAATAGTCATGGGCTGGTTCTGGACCCCCTTCGACCCCAACGCCATGGACGCTGCGGCCAAGTTCTCCCCCCCAAGCCTCCGGCACATCCTGGGTACCGATAATTTCGGCCGGGACATTTTCAGCCGGGTGGTGGACGGGGCGGGCACCAGCTTTGTCATAGCCCTGTGCGTGGTGGCCATCGGCTGTGCTGCCGGCGTAGTCATAGGCAGCCTCTGCGGCTATTACGGGGGCTTGCCCGACCTGATACTCACCAGAGTCTGTGACTCCATAACCGCCTTCCCGGCCTTTTTGCTGGCTCTGGTCATAGTGACTGTGGCGGGGCCGGGGACGGAGAATATAATCCTGGCCCTGGGCATATTGTTCATACCCAGCTTTGCCCGGATAGTGCGCAGCGAGTTTGCCCGCTGCCGGGAGCTCAACTATATCAAAAGCGCAAAGATAATGGGGGCTGGGGGCTTTCGGATAATGTTCCGGCATATACTGCCCAACACCCTGCCAGTGCTCCTAAGCGCCGTTACAATAGGCTTCAACAACGCCGTGCTCAGCGAGGCCAGCATGAGCTTTCTGGGCATAGGCATCCAGCCCCCCTATGCCAGCCTGGGCTCCATGCTCAGCGACAGCCAGAATTTTCTCTACAGCGCCCCCTGGTACGCCCTGGGGGCAGGCGGCGCGATTGTCCTGCTGATACTGGGCTTCAGCCTGCTCAGCGAGGGCCTGCAATTGAAGAGGTGAGGCTATGGCAAGGGTATTGAATATAAGGGACCTGAGGGTCCATTTCAAGGACGCTGCGCCGGACCGCTTTGCCGTGGACGGCCTGAACCTCTCCATCGAGGAGGGGGAGATACTGGGCCTGGTGGGGGAGAGCGGCAGCGGCAAGACCGTCACCGCCATGTCCATCAGCGGCCTGCTGCCCAGGGAAAAGGCCCAGGTCAGCGGAAACATCACCCTGGACGGCCGGGAGATATTCAGCTGTACCGACAGGGAGATGCTGAATATCCTGGGGGACAAACTGGGGGTAGTGTTTCAGGAACCCATGACCAGCATGGACCCGGTGATGCTCATAGGCCCCCAGGTGGAGGAGTGCCTTAAAAACCACAGCCGCCTCAGCCGGGAAGAGCGCCGGCGGCGGGCACTGGAGGCGATGGCCCAGGCGGACCTGCCGGAGCCGGAGCGGATATACCGCCAGTACCCCCATGAACTGTCCGGGGGCATGCTCCAGCGGGTGATGATAGCTGCGGCTATAGTCAGTCGCCCGAGACTTCTGCTGGCCGATGAACCCACTACCGCTCTGGACGTGTCGGTCCAGGCGGAGATACTGGCCCTGCTGAAAAAGCTGAACCGGGAACAGGGCATGGCCATAATGCTCATAAGCCACGATTTGAATGTGGTCCGCCGCCTGTGCAGCCGGGTCTGCGTCATGCAGCGGGGAAAGCTGGTGGAGGACAGGGACGTGGAGGATATCTTCCGTGAGCCCAGGCATCCCTATACCAGGCAGCTTATAGCCGCCATTCCCGGCCGGGACAAAAGGCTGATATGAGGGGGAGGGCCATGGAAAGCATTTTGGAAGTCAGGAACCTGAACAGCTATTATGAAGAGGGCCGCAGCCTCATAGGCAGCGGCAAGGCCAGGCGGCAGGTGCTCCACAATGTGTCTTTCACCGTGGGCAGCGGGGAGACCGTGGGCCTGGTGGGGGAGAGCGGCAGCGGCAAGACCACCCTGTGCCGGGCGGTGCTGGGTTTGCTGAAAGACTATGACGGGGAGATAATCCACCATTCCAAGCGTCCCCAGATGGTCTTCCAGGACCCTTTCAGCAGCCTCAACCCGGTGCGCTCCGTGGGCTGGATATTGGAGGAGGCCCTGCGCATCCAGGGCGGACACAGCCGGGAAGAGAGGAAGTGCCTGGTGGACCAGGTGCTGGACCAGGTGGGCCTGGGCCCGGAATACGCCGGGCGCCTGCCCGGAGAGCTGTCCGGGGGCCAGCGGCAGAGAGTCTCCATAGCCGCCGCTGTAATAACCAGACCAAAGCTCATCGTGGCCGACGAGCCGGTGAGCGCCCTGGACGTTACCATCCAGGCCCAGATACTGAAACTTCTGTACGAGCTGAAGAAACAGTATGAGCTGAGCTATCTTTTTATCAGCCACGACCTGAACGTCATTTACCAGATATGCGACAGGGTGCTGGTGATGCAGGGCGGAGCCATCGTGGAGCAAAACAGCGTGGAGGAATTGTTCAAAAATCCCCAACACCCCTATACCAGGCAGCTGCTGAAAGCGGACGAATAGACCAAACCCCGGAATTTGCCTTGACATTTGTCAGCAAATTTCGGGGCTTTTTCTGTGCCTGCGCCGCTTCGGATTTTTTCCCGGGCAGGGGAAAAACCTGGCAGCATTATGAATAAGATGAAAAAACTGTAAAAAGCATTGTTATTTC
>DVHY01000201.1 GCA_018711755.1 Candidatus Limivicinus faecipullorum
CAATAACCCGCCACAGAAAAGCCTTGAAAACTATTTTGTTTTCAAGGCCGAATCAAGGCCCAGCGAAGCGGGCTTGATTCGGAAAGGAGCTGCAACGAAATGGATGAGAAGTGGCGGCTGTCCTTATGGGCGGCCGCCGCTGCGAAGGATATGGAGTTTGCAGCGACGCAGCGAGGCAGCATTTTGCCCATAGCAAAATGCTTGGCGGGAGAAGCGCAGTCAAAAAGCCTGTCAGAGTTTTTTTGACAAGCTGCCGAGCCCCGCCTGTCGGCAGGGCTCGGCTTGAGCTGTTTATTCGGGAGCGGCTTTATTTTTCGTGTTTGCCTTTGTAGGTCCCGGGCGCCTTTATCTTAAAGCTCCTGGCCGGCGCAGCAGAGCTGCGGGCTCTGCCCCGCCCCTCTCCGCCGGGACGGCTGCCGTGGGCCTGTCCGGCCTTTGGAGCAGGCAGCAGCTCCCTTATGTCCAGCTCCAGCATCAGTCCGAACAAAGGCAGGTCCTCATGCCTGCGCAGGAAGGAGAAGATGAGCCTGGTTATCACCCAGGCTATGAAGCCGGAGGCAAGTCCTATAATCATGGCCGCCAGCACGTCCGAGGGGTAATGGGCCACCATATAGTTTCTGGAAATGCCCATGAGCAGCACCACCAGAACGGCAGGCAGCACAAACTTCTTTCCCCTCATCAGGGCTATGGCCGTCATGCCCGCCGCCGCGGCGGTGACATGGCCGGAGGGGAAGGAGAAGCCGTCCTCCGCCGGTGCGCCCACAAACTGCCACCACTGGCGAAACTGCTCCACCGTCTCAAAGGGTCTGGGTCTGGCTATGGTGTCTTTCAGGATGATGTTGGTTATAAGGGCCCCGCAGCACACCGCCCCGAAGATGCAGACTCCCAGGTCCCTGGTGCCGGCAAAGCAGGCAAAGACCACGGCCAGGATAAAGAATATCAGTCCCTTTTCCCCCAGCAGGGTGACGAGCTTCATCAGCGGGGTGAGCACCGTCCCGGCGCTCTCGGCCAGGGAGTGCAGCGCCCCCAGTATGGCGCTGTCATAAGAGAAGAAAAATTGGTTCAGCCATGCGGCTGCGGCGGTGAGTTCCATATGTTCCACCTCTTGTCGTGTTCTGTAAAGGCAGGCACATTATACTCCACATGTTCCCGCCCTGACAAGGCAAAAATTTCCCCGGGATATTTTGCCCGCCGGGCCCGGCCATTCATGCATGCAAAAGTACGGCGGGGGCCATGCAGGTCCCCGCCACATAAATTTTTCTCAGGACAGTTTAACCACGTTCAGCACGCTGTTGGTCATGTTCTCATCGTTGCCGGCGGTGTTCTTTACCGTCAGAGCCTGGGTGCCGGTCACATCCACAATGGCCGTCAGGACCAGCCGCTCATTGTCAGCGTCCGTCTTGTTCAGGGACGACACGGCATAGGTCACCGGGGTGCCGTCCAGCTCCAGGGATGCGCCTATATTGTTGGCGCTGTTCACGGAAGCGTCGGTGCCGAAGCTCACCAGATAGCGACCCGGCTCCAGATTGAAGCCCTCGTTGCCGTTGGCGGTGATGCTGCCGGTGGAGTCGATGTCGTTGGTGTCGAACTGTACGTTGGCGTCGTTGTTTACCGTCTGCTGCGCCACGTTGTAGGCCACGCCGTTTTCGTTGGTGGCGGTGGCACCGGTGGGGCCGGTGGCGCCCTCAGCCCCGGTGGGGCCGGTTATGCCCTGGGGAATGGCGAAGTCCAGTATGGCGCCGGTGGTGGTGCCGGAGTTTGTAACGGTGGCCTGAGTGCCGGGAGCGCCGGTGGTCACGTTGCCCACAGTCACAGTGGCGGCGGTCCCGTCGGTCCCGGTGGGGCCGGTGGGTCCCGTAGGCCCGGTGGGGCCGGTGGGGCCTGTAGCACCCGTGGCCCCGGTGGGGCCCGTGGGCCCGGTGGGGCCCGTGGCTCCTGTTATGCCCTGGGGTATAACAAAGTCCAGTATGGCGTTGCTGGTGGTGCCGGCGTTGGTGACGACGGCCTGGGTGCCGGGGTTCCCGGTGGTCACGGTCCCCACGGTCACGGTGGCGGCGGACCCGGAGGCTCCGGTGGCGCCGGTAGCTCCCGTGGCTCCGGTGGCGCCCGTAGCTCCGGTGGCACCTGTGGGCCCCTGGGGGCCGATGGGTCCCTGGGGACCTGCAGGCCCTTGGGGTCCCATGGGTCCCGCCGGGCCTACATTGCTGCCGCAGCCGCAGCAGCTGCAGCAGCTGCAGCTGCCGTTGCAGCAATTGGTATATATCTTAGTGGAACAGAGGTCTTTGTCTTTCATGGCTTTCCTCCAATCAGTATTGAGGTCCCCCCTCAGAGCATTATATGCCGCTTTCCGTCTCTTGCCCATTTTCTTTTAAACCCGCCAGTTTTCACCGGCTGTATCAGAAATTCGGCAGGCTGTCCCCGGCCCCTCCCCGCTGTCCCGGTCCGGCCTCTCCTGGTACTGCCTGCGGTTTTCGCCTGAGCCCGGGCGCCGGAAGCCTCCCTGAGCGGCCTCTCTTCCCTCCCCTCAGCTCTCCACTTTCCCTTTCTCCGGGCCATACCTCGCAAATAGCACAAAAAAGCCGCCGCTAATTTTCCGTCAAGAAGCCCATTGCTGTGATTTTTCCCTATGGCATTGCAAAATCTTCTATGATATAATATCGTGACATTGTCTAGAATATAGATGATGCCTGTCAGATATTATCCAATTTTTCACTGTGCACCAACTCAGATACAGGAGGGTATATGAAAAGAGTCGGAATAACAGAGACAATTTTGCGGGATGCCAATCAGTCCCTCATAGCCACACGGCTGCCCTACGAGAAGTTTGAGGGGATACTGGAGGAGATGGACAAGGCCGGCTTCTACTCGGTGGAGTGCTGGGGCGGAGCCACCTTCGACGTGTGCCTGCGCTTTCTCAACGAGGACCCCTGGGAGCGTCTGCGTAAGATACGGGCCAAGATGCCCAATACCAAGCTGCAGATGCTGCTGAGAGGGCAGAACATTCTGGGCTACAAGCACTACAGCGATGATGTGGTGCGGCGTTTTGTCCGTGCCGCCGTGAAAAACGGCATAGACATCATCCGTATTTTTGACGCCCTGAACGACCTGGACAACCTTAAGGTGGCAATAGAAGAGACGGTGAAGAGCGGGGCCATGGCCTCCGGCGCCATATCCTACACCACCAGTCCGGTCCACACTCTGGACAAATATGTGGAGATGGCCAGGGAAATGCAGCGCATGGGCGTCTCCTCTATCTGCATAAAAGACATGGCGGGGATACTCTCGCCCAAGAACGCCTATGAGCTGGTCAGCGCCATCAAGGATGCGGTGGACCTGCCCCTGGTGCTGCACACCCACTGCACCCCCGGCCTGGCTTTCATGACCTACCTGAAGGCGGTGGAGGCCGGAGCCGACGTGCTGGACACCGCCATCTCCCCCTTCTCCGGCGGCACCTCCCAGCCCGCCACCGAGACCATGAACTATGCTCTCCGGGAGCTGGGCTATGACACCGGCCTGGACGAGGATGTGCTCTACCACATGGCGGATTACTTCAAGCACCTCCGTGCCGACTACCTGGCCGACGGCACCCTCAACCCCATCTCCATGGCCACCGACACCCAGTGCCTCAACTACCAGATACCCGGGGGCATGCTCTCCAACCTGCTCAGTCAGCTGAAGATGATGAACGCCCTGGACAAGTTTGACGAGGCCCTGCTGGAGACCCCCAAGGTCCGCAAGGACATGGGCTATCCTCCCCTGGTCACCCCCACCAGCCAGCTGGTGGGCACCCAGGCCGTGCTGAACGTTCTGGCCGGGGAACGCTACAAGAACGTGGGCGCCGAGATGAAGGCCTACTGCCGGGGCGAGTACGGCAAGACCCCCGCCCCCATAGACCCGGAAGTCCGGGCCAAGATACTGGGCAATGAAAAGCCCATAGAGGGCCGTTACGCCGACACTCTTCCCAAGGACACCTTTGACAAGGCCAAGGAGTATCTCGGGGACACTGCCCGCTGCGAGGAGGACGTGCTCAGCTACATTGCCTTCCCACAGGTGGCGGAGAACTTCTTTGCCAAGCGCCGGGAAGCCGAGGAGCATGTGGTACGCTACTCCATCCGGGAGATTTGAACATGTAGTTTATGCCGCCAACTGCGGCAAATGGAGGACTTAAATGGACGATCTAGTAAACATTTCCATAGCCGATGCAGGGATAGTTACCCTGCTGGGTTATGCGGTGGTATTCATCGGACTTATCCTGCTGATGGCAATGATGATGATCATGGGGGCCATAATGGTGAGCCGGGCAAAGAAGGCTGCGGCCGCAGCTCCTGCGGCAGCCGCTGTTCCCGCAGCTCCGGCCGCTCCCAAGGCCCCGGCCCCCGGCAGCGCCGGAGAGCTGAAGCTCTATGACACCGACCCCAGGGACGCCGCCATGGTCATGGCCATAGTGGCCGACACCCTGGGCAAACCCCTCAACGAGCTGAGATTCAAATCCATCAAGGAGGTCAAGGAAGATGAAGTATAAGGTAACTTTGAATAGACGTGTATACGAGGTAGAAGTGGAACAGGGAGAGGCCATGCTCATAGACGAGTATGACCTGGCCGCCCCGGCGGCGCCCGCAGCGGCAGCACCTGCGGCTCCTGCACCTGCCGCTCCGGCAGCACCGGCAGCACCTGCAGCGGGTGAGACTGTAAAGAGCCCCATGCCCGGCAACATACTGAGGATAGAAGTGAGCCAGGGCCAGCACGTGGAAGAGGGCGATGTCATCATGATACTGGAGGCCATGAAGATGGAGAACGAGATCGTGGCCACCAAGAGCGGCACCATAGCCCAGATAGCGGTGAGCAAGGGCGCGGTTGTGGAGACCGGCACCGTTCTGGCGGTCATCGCCTGAGGAGGTAGAGCATGGATATACTTGGCACTCTTCGGGATCTGTGCCTGGAGTCGGGCTTTGCGGCCTTCTTCGTCACCGACGGCGGCTGGAAGAATCTCATCATGATACTCATAGCCTTTGTGCTGCTGTATCTGGGGATAGTGAAGAAGTTTGAGCCTCTGCTGCTGTGCGGCATAGCCTTCGGCTGTCTGCTGTCCAACCTGAGCTATTTTGTGGGGCTGGGAGAAAACGCCCTGTACCACCCTGAGCTGTGGGAGGCCTTTCTGGACGAGGCCAGTCCCTACTATCACAGCTACGGCCACATCATGAGCAACGCCGGGCTGCTGGACTTTTTCTACATTGGAGTAAAGGCGGGCATCTATCCCTCCCTTATCTTCATGGGCGTGGGGGCCATGACGGACTTCGGGCCGCTGCTGGCCAACCCCAAGAGCCTGCTGATGGGGGCCTCGGCGCAGCTGGGGGTGTTCATCGCCTTTTTCGGAGCGGTGCTGCTGGGCTTCACCGGGCCTGAGGCCGCCTCCATCGGCATCATAGGCGGAGCCGACGGCCCCACCGCCATATACCTGACCACGAAGCTGGCGCCTCAGCTGCTGGGGCCCATAGCCATAGCGGCCTATTCCTACATGGCCCTGATACCCCTCATCCAGCCCCCCATCATGAAGCTGATGACCACGGACAAGATGCGGAAGGTGAAGATGGAGCAGGCCAGGGAAGTGAGCAAGACGGAGAAGATAGTGTTCCCCATAGTGGTGAGCACCTTCGTTATTTTGCTGCTGCCCTCCACGGCGCCTCTGGTGGGCTGCCTGATGCTGGGCAACCTCTTCCGTGAGTGCGGGGTGACGGACCGTCTGTCCGACACGGCCCAGAACGCCTTGATGAACATAGTGACCATCTTCCTGGCCACCTCCGTGGGAGCCACCATGGTGGCCCAGAACTTCCTGAACATCAGCACCATCAAGATAATCTTCCTGGGTCTGTGCTCCTTTGCCATATCCACCGTAGGCGGACTGCTGGGCGGCATAGTGATGTATAAGACCTCCGGCGGCAGGCTCAATCCCCTAATAGGCTCCGCCGGCGTCTCCGCCGTGCCCATGGCCGCCCGTGTCTCCCAGGATGTGGGCCGCAAGTACAACAAGACCAACTTCCTGCTGATGCACGCCATGGGCCCCAACGTGGCCGGCGTCATCGGCTCCGCCATCGCCGCCGGTTTCCTCCTCTCCGTCTTCGGTTGAAAATACACCGGGGCTGTGCGCAGCATTAAGGCCCGCAGGTATTTTGCCTGCGGGTCCTTAGCTTTTCCGGGGCAAAACTGCACATTTGCTCTTTACAAAAGCCCCGGGGCTGTTGTATCATGTTATCCGTTGATTAGCCGTCTGCCATATGCGGCGGCAAGTGATTGCACAGGAGAATGAATATGGATCTGTTTATGGATATCAGTCTGCAGGACTGCCCCGTCTGCGGGCACCCCGGGCTGCTGGAAGAGGAGAACGGCTGGTGCTTCTATGTGATGTGCCTGGACTGCGGCAGCCAGACCGCCGAGATAGCCTATAAATCCAGGGACGAGCGCAAGGCTGCCGCCCAAAGCGCCGCCGACCTCTGGAACATGGGCAAGGTGGTATCCCCCACTCCCGGCTCCTGAGCCTGGGACATAAGCTGCGCCGGCCCCGGACTGCGGATGTACCGCAGTCCGGGGCCGGCGCTTTTCCCTTTTATTCTTTCTTTTGCCGTATCATTCCAGGTAGTAGCGGCGCAGGCCCACGGAGTGTTTCCCGTATTCTATGGCCTCAGTGGGGCAGCGGCATATGCAGGCCATACAATGGATGCATCCGCCATGCCACACGGGACGCCCGTTTTCAATGGTGATGTTGTTCACCATGCAGTTTTCCGCGCACTGTCCGCAGGAGATGCAGGCCCCGGTGACACGGAACTTCCTGTCCCCTATGGTGAAGCGGTAAAAGCCCCGGTTCACCGGCCCGCTGAGGAAACTGCCCAGGACTCCGGCCTTCCTCTCCGGGAAAGCCTCCCCCGCCTTTATCTGCCCGGCGGCTTTCAGGGCCTTCTTCTCACCTATGCGCAGCAGCTTTTCCGCCGTTTTTTCATCAGGCGCGGAGAATACGGCAATATAGTTTTCCGGCATCTTTATCTCCGCCAGACCCATGAACCGGAATCCCTTGGCGGCGCAGAGCTCCCTGATCCCCTTCTGAGCGTTGCCCGTCCCGCTGCCGCAGTCCATTACGAAATAGGCCTGGTCGGAGCCGGTGAAGCTGCTGTCCGTGATAAAGCGGCGGAAGGTCCTGGGTATCTGCCAGCCGTAGGTGGGGGACACAAAGACCCAGGGCTTTTCAGAGGCAAAGCTGCCCGTCCTGTTTTGTTTTATCAGCTCCGGTGCCGAGACCAGTTCGTCCTCCAGAGCGGAGGCCAGGCTTCGGGCCAGGAAGCGGCTGTTGCCTGTGCCGGTAAAATAAATGACCATGTCTATTCCTCCTTGTCTTCCTCGGCCATGGCCTTGAATCTGGCGTCCAGCTCCGGGCAGAACTTCCTCATTATCACAGGATGGCCCTGGGCGTTGGAGCAGCCGTGGGTCACCTTGCCGGTAAAGACCAGCTCCCCGTCTTCCCCGTACATTCTGAAACCAAACACCAGTCTCACCCCTGTGTATTCCAGGACCCTGACTTCTATGCGCAGCCGGTCCCCGGCGGTGCTGCTGCGGCGGTACATTCCTTCCACCTCCGCCACCGGCAGCAAGAGCCCCGCCTTTCCCATCAGCTCATAGCTCACGCCCCTCTGTTCAAACAGCTCGGTCCTGGCCTCCTCCATGTATCTCACATAGTTGCTGTGATGAGTGATGCCCATTTTGTCCGTCTCGTAGTAATTTACCTTGCGTATATACTCTGTCACGTTTTTTCCTCCCGCTGCGGAGTTCTTCCGCCCGCGCTGTCTATTTTACATCCGAACAGGGAATATTACAATAGCCAAGCCTTGGCTCCTCATAAGCCCGAGGCCCGGCGTCCCTCCTGTTTCCTTGTAGGATATGTAGAAAACTATCTTCAAATATTGTGCAAAAAAACGGCTATCATAATTAAAAAATTAACTATTTTGATAATTTTTGTCCTTGAAATAGTTTTTTACTTATGCTATAGTTGAAAAGTGAGTTGTGCCGCGGGGCGAGTTTTCCCCTTCGGCATATGTAAGGAGAGATTATTTTGAAGCGACTCAAGGTATCAAACAATGTTATCCGGCGGCTGCCCAGGTACCTGCGCAAGCTGGACGAGCTTTCCGGAAATGGAATAAGCCGCATATCTTCTTTTGAGCTGGGTCAGCAGCTCGGGCTGACTCCCTCCCAGATCCGCCAGGACTTCAGTTGCTTCGGCGAGTTCGGCCAGCAGGGATACGGCTACAATGTCCCCGCTCTGCGCACGCAGATCGCCTCCATCCTGGGTATTGACAGGGGATTCAAAGCCGTCCTCATCGGCGTAGGTAATATCGGCCGGGCTCTGATGGATAACTTCTGCTTCGGCGACTGGGGCTTCAAGCTGGAGTGCGCCTTCGATATCAAGCCCGCTCTCATCGGCACCAGCTTCAAGGGCGTGCCCATATACAGCATGGACTATCTGGTGGAGTACCTTCAAAACAACCACGTGGATGTGGCGGTGCTCACTGTCCCCAAGGAAGTGGCCGTGTCCGTCACCAATACCCTCACATCCAACGGGGTGGACGCTATCTGGAATTTCACCAACGTGGAGCTTACAGAGCCCAGCAGCCCCACTCTGGTCGAAAATGTCCACTTCTCCGACAGCCTGCTGTCCCTGAGCTATTTCGTGGCCGAGCGCAAGGATGAGAACGCCGCAAGAGCCGCCAGGGCCGAAAAGCTGTGAGCTGTTAAATCCTGTAAAATAACTTAATAATATTGCAACAAAGAGCTTCCATCGGGAGGCTTTTTGTTATATCATATAGATGTTGCCACAGGCCGGCTTATTTTGTTTTGGAGTTGATCTCTTCTTGTTTGCAGACTCTGTAATTTTTGATTTGGACGGCACTTTGTGGGACTCCTGCCGCTCCGTAGCCGAGAGCTGGAGCCTCACGCTGGCGGAAAAGCACGGCGGCCTAATGCATCTGTCCGAGGGGGATATCCGGGGCATCATGGGCATGACCGCCCCTCAGATCGCCGCCAGCCTCTTCGCCCCCTACGGTGCGCAGGCCGAGGCCGTGTGCCTTGACTGTCTGGAGGATGAGTGTCTCTACATCTCCCGGCACGGCGGCAGGCTCTACCCGGGAGTGGAGGAGCTCTTCCGCGCTCTCAGCTCTTCCCTGGGCCTGTATATCGTCAGCAACTGCCAGGACGGGTACATCCAGTGCTTTCTTGAGTACACAGGCTTTGGGAAATATATCTCCGACTATGAGTGCTCCGGCGTCACCGGATTGAGCAAGGGGGAGAACATCCGCCTGGTGGCCCGGCGCAACGGCCTTATCTCCCCTCTGTATGTGGGGGACACCTCCATGGATGAGGCCAGCGCCCGCAGCGCCGGCCTGCCTTTCGTCCATGCCGCCTACGGCTTCGGCAGAGCTTCCGCCCCGGACGCCGTTATACACAGTCCCCTGGAACTATTGGATATTATCGAGGTTTGAGCAATGTCAGACACTATCGCAGCCATAGCCACCGGCTCCCAGGTGGCCGCCATAGGAATAGTCCGCCTTTCCGGGCCGGACAGCCTGCCCCTTATGGACAGGCTCTTTAAGCCCATGAGCGGCAAGGCCATGTCCCAGTCCCGGGACAGGAGCCTTGTATACGGTAACTTGTATGACTGCTCCGGCGAGCTGCTGGATGTCTGCCTGTGTACCATAAGCCGCGGCCCCCACAGCTACACAGGGGAGGATACCGCTGAACTCCAGTGTCACGGTTCGCCCGTGGTGCTGAGAGCCGTGCTGGACGAGCTATTCAAGCTGGGCGCCCGCCATGCGCTCCCCGGAGAGTTTACCAAGAGGGCCTTTTTAAACGGTCGTATGGAGCTTACTGCAGCCGAGGCCGTGGCGGATATCATTGATGCCGAGTCCATAGACTACGCCAAGAACGCCGCCGGGCAGCTCTCCGGGGCCATGGAACGGAAAATAGAGGGCATATATTCCGCCCTGGCAGACATCAGCTCCCACTACCATGCGGTGCTGGATTACCCCGACGAGGATATCGAGGACTTCCGTCTGGAGAACTACCGGGCTCAGCTGGACTCCGCCCTGGCCGGGCTGCGGCAGCTGCTGGACAGCTTCAGCCGGGGAAAGCTCATGCGCTCCGGCATACCCGCCGCCATCGTGGGATTGCCCAATGCGGGCAAGAGCTCTCTGCTCAACGCCCTGCTGGGCTTTGACCGAGCCATAGTCACCGACGTCCCCGGCACCACCCGGGACACCATCGAGGAGAAGCTGAGGCTGGGCTCGGTGACTTTGAAGCTGTGCGACACCGCAGGCATCCACGAGACCTCCGACCGGGTGGAGCGGCTGGGAGTGGAGCGCAGCCGCAGGGCCATGGAGGATTCGGAGCTCGTAATCGTGGTCCTGGACGGGAACCGGGAGGGCGATGCGGAAGAGGAGGAACTGCTCCGCTCCGCGGCGGCCGCCCCCCACGCTCTGGTGGTCATATCCAAAAGCGACCTGGAGCTGCGGCGCAAGGCCCCGGATACCGCTCTGCCGGTAGTTACCGTCAGCTCAGTAAGCGGAGAGGGGCTCAAGGAGCTGGAAGCGGAGATAGAACGCATGTTCCCCATGCCCCAGGCCCCCGCCGGGGAGATACTCACCAATGCCCGCCAGGCGGAAGCCGTGTCCCGGGCTCTGGAGAGCATGGAGGCGGCCCTGGACGCCATGGGCGGCGGCTGCACCCCGGACATCGTGCTCACGGAGACCGAGGAGGCCATGTCCGCTTTGGGAGAACTCACCGGGCGCAGCGTGCGCTCCGATGTGACAGACAGGATTTTTCAAAGGTTTTGTGTGGGAAAGTGAGGAAAAATGGAATATACCTATATAGATATGAGCACATACCCCAGGCGGAAGCATTTTGACTACTTCCGCTCTCTCGCCTACCCCTATGTGGGCATGACTGTGAACCTGGACGTGACCGAATTTGTGAACAAGTCCAAAGCCCAGGGCCTGCCCTTCTTTCTCAGCCTCTGCTACTGTGTGGCTCAGGCCGCCAACGGCGTGCCGGAGTTTCGCCAGCGTATAAAGGACGGCGGCATCATACAGTATGATTGGTGTCAGCCCTCCCACACTCTTGCCCTGGAGGACGGCAGCTATTGCTACTGCAACTTGGAGTGCGACATGAGCTTCCGGGAGTACCTGCCGAAAGCTCTGGAGGCCCAGAAGAAGGCCTTTGAGGAACGCTCTCTGGAGGATGGGGAGGATGGGGACTCTCTCCTCTTTGTCAGCTCCATTCCCTTTATCAGCTATTCCTCCCTGGTCCAGCCGGTGCCCTGCCCCGCCGACAGCAATCCGCGGATAAGCTGGGGCAAATATTTCCGCCAGGGTGACAGGCTGCTGCTGCCCGTCTCGGTGCTGTGCAATCACGCTCTGGTGGACGCCATACATATCTCCCGTTTTTACGCCACTCTGGATATGGCCCTGACCAGTCTTTTTCGCTGATTGACTATTGACATACCGTCAGCTCTGTGCTATTATACTTTGGCAAGTCGGCATTATGCAGAAGTACCCAAGAGGCCGAAGGGGCTCCCCTGCTAAGGGAGTAGGCGTGTATAAAGCGCGCGAGGGTTCAAATCCCTCCTTCTGCGCCAGTTCATCCCCTGCCAAGG
>DVHY01000202.1 GCA_018711755.1 Candidatus Limivicinus faecipullorum
TTCTATTTTCCTACATCTGGGGGCTTTTTGTCTATTGTCCGTTTTTACTGGTCCTGTTCACTGCCGGTCCCAAAGGACCGGCATTTTTATTTTCTCAAGTTGAGGCTCAGTTTATCCATCACCCTGTAAAGGGGCTTGAAGAGCAGCAGGGTGAGCACGAAGTTCCCGGCGCAATGAATAAGGTCGAAAGGCAGGCCGCTTATCCAGTAGCTGAGGGCCAGCTCCCAGCCGCCGATAAACAGAAAGGGCAGGGAACAGAAGGCCCCGAAGAAAAGGCCGTGGAGGGCGGCCAGCACCGCCCAGAGAAAGGCGGAGCGGCAGCGGCGCAGCAGCACCGCCGGGATGGCCAGCAAGGGCCAAAGATACCAGTAGCACAGCCACCACAGTCCGAAGCCCCACACCAGGGCCTCCAGCAGGATGAACACAGCCACCGAAAAAAGGCATTTCCAGCCGAAGAACACCGCAGTGAGGATGATGAGCAGAGCGGTGAGATGCACGTTGGGGAGGGAGGCCATGGCCACCTGGAGGGCAAACATCAAAGCCCCCATCAGCGACAGCAGGCACAGCTCCCGTAGGCGCAGCTCAGTAGGTGTCGATGGCCGCCTCATAGTGCTCCCCGTCGGATATCATGGTGTCGTCCACGCCGGTGTTGAGCATTACGCCGTCTTTGGTGAAGCACCACCACTGGCTGAGAGAGTCATCGGCGGTCTCGCCGTCGATGGCGGTGACATAGAGGCCGTAGCTGCTCTCCTCACCGGAGATGAGGCCCTCCTGCTCCAGAGCGCCCCGGAGGTTCTCGGAATCGGTGCTGATGTCAAACTCCTTGACGCTGCCGTCGCTGTGAGTTACCTGGAAGACTATGTCCTTGCTGCCGCCGTCACCTGCGGGGCGGGTGAATACGAACAGCAGCAGGGCGGCTATCACCAGCAGGGCCAGAACGGCCCCGGCTATTATCTTTGTCTTTTTGGAATCCATTTATCTTCTCCTTGATTTATTTTGCCGCCGCCTTATTGTCGCAGCAGCGCAGGTACATCTGCTTTACCAGCAGGGTCATAAGATATACGCAGAGGCTCATCACCGCGTAACAGGCGGGATACCAGTTGCCGTAGCGCTGGACCATATACTCGGACATGCCCGCCGCGGCCACGGCCAGGAAAAAGCCGAACCAAAGGGCAAAGTTCACCATGCTCCGCCCCCGGGCCCGCACCCCGTGGATGCTGTAATAGATGAGCACGCCCAGGATGCACAGGGCGCCCAGCACCTGCACCAGGCTTACAAAGTTGTTGAAGGGCATGAAGCTGGCGTCATAGCGGGTGCTGTCCATCACCAGTTCCACGGCGCTGTACCACAAAAGGAACATCCTGACCACGTTCCCGTCACGGCTGCCGGAGAGCATGGGCACGCTGCGCCGTCTGCCGTAAAAGCGGATGAGCGCCAGGGTCATCAGCAGCATGATGATGAACTGGACAAAGAAAGTGGCGAAGCGGTAATCCACGCCCCCGGAGGAGTTGGTCACCGCCGAGGCAAAGGGCAGATGCTGAAGCAGGGGGGAACTGAAAGTTATCTTGCTGCGGCAGGAGCTGTTGAATAGGGCGCTGAGGCGGATGAAGGCCACGGCCAGGGCCATGCCGGGGGCCGCCGCGTCCAGCAGAGCGCCGGTGCTGGGGGCAAACTTCAGCTTGCGCACCAGGAAGGCGGCCAGCCATACGCCCAGCAGGGCGCCGGGCAGACAGTAGCTGCCGGTGGAATAGTCGGTTAGGGCGTCAAACAAGCTGGTGTACTGCTCCACATGGCAGTACCAGTGGATGAAGCGGCAAAGCGGCACGGAAAACAGCAGCGCCAGGGGCAGCAGCAAAAGCATGGCCGCAGCCCGGCCGCCGCTTCCCCGGTACAAAGCCAGGCTCAGGCACAGAGCCGCTGCCAGCCCCAGGGCTATGATGAGGGAGCTCCAATAGATGACTATGGGGCCGCTGTAGATGGCTATGGATGAAGTCATGGGCTCACCTCCTGGCTGCCGCTGGGAAGCGCGGTGGCAAAATAGATGATGTCACTGACCAGGCGCTCATTGTTGTAGTCCACATAGTTCACCGGGCCGCCCATCATCACTATCTCGGAGGTCTGGCCCCCGTCCAGAGTGTAGGCCTTGTCCACGCCCTTGCTGTGGATGTAGCTGCCCAGCTCGTTGATGGTGGCTCTGGGCCGGGCGTCCATGGTGTGGTTGATGGTCATGAGCAGGTAGTGCAGCTCACCCTTCTGAGCTATGCAGGAGCGGGAATACTGGGTGTTTATCTCCCCTATGGGGTAGCTGTCGCAATGGATGAGCTCGCCGTTATCCACCAGCACCGGGCCGAAGGACACGGAGAAGAGGATGTCGTTATCCTGGATGAACTGCTCTGCGGCGGCGGAATCGCTGAACTGGCCGGCCTTGCTGAATATCATGTCCCCGTTGGTATCAAAGAAGCAGGTGTCCACCGAATCCAGGTCGCTGCGGTAGAGCTGGCGCTGATACACGGTTATGCCGATGGTACGGTAGGTATAGAAATCGCCGTTGATGGCTATGACGGCGTTGGCGGCATTGGCCATTTCCGAGGCGTAGAGGCGCACGGAAGAGCCATAGGTGTCGTCGGCGATCTTCCGGCGGATCTGAGAGCCGTGGGCCAGCTTCACCTCCGCCATGGTGCAGCAGCGCCCGTCGATATACTCCTTCCACTGGATGACCAGGATGGTCTCGTCATAGTAGTAGCGCATGGGCTCTCCCGGGACGAAGTCCGCATCCGGGCTCCATATCATGTCCTGGCCGGCCAGAAGCTCCCAGGCGTCGTCTATGAGCTTCTGGATGACCGCCGGGTCGTCGGTGGTGCCGAAGCCGTCGGGATCGGGCACCGGGGCTACGGTGGCGGTCTCGTCGATGGTGTATATCTTGCGGATATAGGTGAGGTCGCCCAGGGCGTCGCTGGCGGCGTTGTTCATATAGGAATCCAGATTGTTGAGAACGTTCAGCCTGCCGCCGCCGGAGACGGTGGTGGCGGTACCGGCATCTGGGTGGACGTTGAGGCCAACCCAGATGATGGCCATGACCGACACCGCAAGAAAGACAAGGCCGGCAAGGCTCATCAGTATCTCAGTGAGGATATTCTTTTTGGGCTTCGGGGGCTGCTTGGGCTCCTCGGCCGGAGCTTCAGGCTCGGCCTCCTCAAAGTCCCGGGAAAAGTCCTCCCGGTACTCCTCATAGCCGTGGTCCTGCTCATATTCCGGGTACTCGCTCTCAGGCAGGGAATAGTCCGAAAGCTCCTGCTCCTGTTCCGCGGCTCCGCCAACTGCCTCCGGCTCCGGGGACGGGGCGGAGTTTTCCTCTTCTGCGGCCTGGTTTTCATCCCGATGGGAGGAGAATTCTTTCAACAGCTCCTCCAGATTATAGCTGTCTGCCATGTACGGACACCTCCCTTCATGCTGCCGTGCCGCCGCTTAAAGCGGTGAGCAATTCCGGGGCGGTGAGCACCAGCCACTTGCCGCCGGTATATTTCAGGGGGACGTCGAATTCCACGGTGGTATAACAGCTGCGGGCGTCTTTCAGGGCCTGCTCCAGGGCCTGGATATATGCCTCCTGGGTGACCTCGGGCAGGTAGTTGTCCTCCGCGTCATACACCTGGTCGTGCTCCCGGGTCTGGACCAGGATCTTCAGCTTCTTTGCGGTGAGCTCGCCCAGCTGGGAGGTGACGGCGGAAATATCCAGATAGCGCATGGAGACCCGCTGGCTGGCCTGGATCAGGTTTACCTGGCAGTCTCCCACCAGCTCGTAATGATAGCTCTCTTTCAGCGCCTGATTTATCAGCTGGCCGGCCTCGCTCTCCGGCTGAGTGTCCAGCCCCAGGTCGGAATAGTCGTCCATGAGGGAATAGGCGGTCTCATAGTCCCCGGTGACAAGGGCGTCAAAAAATTCCGTGACGCTGCTGCGGGGGTCCCCGGAGGGCTTGGCGTAGATGGTGCCCACGCTGCTGCCCACTATGGCCATGAGCATGGTGCCGCCG
Source organism: Candidatus Limivicinus faecipullorum (assembly GCA_018711755.1). Lineage (GTDB taxonomy): Bacteria > Bacillota > Clostridia > Oscillospirales > Oscillospiraceae > Limivicinus > Limivicinus faecipullorum. Next base: position 4,029 of record DVHY01000202.1, read on the forward strand.
CTGAAAAGTATGGCCAGCAGGCCCCAGAACATTTTTATCTTATTATGTCTGCGGTAGAGCATGAGAGCTATAGCCGCCAGCAGCATCAGCACGGCAACGCCGCCGCTGAGTATGGGGGTAAGGTCCATAAGCATCTCCATATCTGCGTGGTAATTTCGTCGTATCTAAGTCATTATACCATTTTTATCCTCAAATTCAAGAGCGAGCTGCATAAGGGGTGAAGAAACTGGGCAATATCTGCATATACTGGTGCGAGGCCCGATAAAAGCCGGGAGACAAGTATCAGCCCTGGAGAGCCGGGAGGAGTGGAGAGAAACATGAGTATTCCCAATATTATAAGCATAGGCCGGATATTCATGGCGCCGCTGTTTGTATACTTCTACAGCAAGGGCAACCTGACGGGAGCCATGGGAGCACTGCTGCTGTCGGCGGCCTCGGATGTGCTGGATGGGGCCATAGCCCGCCGCTGCAACATGGAGACGGAACTGGGCCGGGCTCTCGACCCCATAGCCGACAAGCTCATCCAGGCGGCAATGATGCTCTGCGCCCTGAGCCGCACCCCCAGCGTCTGGCTGCTGCTGGGCCTGCACCTGCTGAGAGAGCTGAGCCTAGGGTCTATGGGCCTGTATGTGCTGCGTATCACCGGCCATGTATACGGGGCAAAATGGTACGGCAAGCTCTGCACCATGTGCATATATGTGGTGATGATCTGCGCCCTGGCCCTGCCCCAGGTGCCCGTACACTGGATAGACGCAGGAGTGATGCTCTGCGGGATACTGGTGGCCTTCTGCCTCTGCGCCTACATGATAAATTTCCAGAGGATACTGCTGCGCCACAGCCGGAACCGGGCCGGAGGCTGGACCGGCCCCTCCTCAGGAGACGGGCTGCAATAAAAGTACGGCCCCAGCCGGGCCTTGACTATGCCGAGGGGCGGCCGCTGCTGCGGCCGCCCCGAGTCATTTTATATATTCTCTGAGTTCCTCTGCCATCAGCTGCTCCTCCCGCCCGGGCCGCTCCAGCCCGGCCAGCAGCTCCATGGCCTCCCCGGCCCGTCGCCGGGCCAGAGACAGCATATCCCCGCCCAGCTGGAAAGCCACTCTGGCCTGGGCATATAGGGAGAAAATCCTCATCCTCAGCTCCCTGTCGTTTTTCATTGACCCGCTACGCCTCTCTGTCTCATGGTACATACCCTGGGTTTTTACAGATTATAAACCATGGGTGAATTAAAGTCAACCATGGTTTATTATAAATTTCGCCCATGGTTGCTATCATTTAATCCATAGATTAAAATTTGAAAGAGAGGAAAAGCCATGGGCAACGAGGAGATACTGAGGAAGATAGGCGAACGGATAATGACCCGGCGGCGGCAGCTGCGCATGACCCAGGAGGAGCTGGCGGACAGAATGGATGTGTCCACCCAGATGATATCCTATGCCGAGCAGGGCAGAAAGGCCATAAGGCCGGAAAACCTCATAAAGCTCTGCGCCGCTCTGGACATCAGCGCCGACTATATACTCACCGGCAGCACCGGGGAGATGGAGTGCGCCAGGATAGCCGCAAAGCTCAGCCGCCTGGGCCCGGAGCAGCTTCAGAAGCTGGAGACGGTGATAGACTGCTGCCTGGATTTGGCGGGGGCCTCAGATTAATTTCTCCCCGGCGCAGCGGCTGAGCAGCAGGCTCAGGCCCGGGCGGTACAGTCTGTCTCCGCTCCGGAGGCTGAGACCGGCCAGCCCGCCTTCCCCGGCCAGGGAAATGCGCCGGGAGATGGAGCGGGCGTCTTCGTACCAGACCACCCGCCGCCGTCCCTGGCCGCCGCAGGTGAAAAAGGGGGCCTGGGCGCAGCGGTCGAACTTTATCTCCGCACCGGTGGATATGGCCATGTCCGCCGCAAGGCGGCAGGGCAGGGGCCGCCCCTCGTCGCCCTGGCGCCAGGGAAGGTCCCAGCTGTACCCGCAGCTGGACAGGCTCAGCAGGGTCTTCCCCGGCGGGATGAGGGAGGCGGCGTAGTCTATGACCGCCGCCGTCCTGTCCGCCGGGGATATGGCCTGGGGCGAGGTAAAGGCGCCGCCCCAGTCATGGCAGAGGAGTATCACCCGGTCGGCGCAGCGGCCAAGGGTCTCATAGTCATGGCCGGCGCAGAGGGGGGACTCCGCCGTGGCGGCGGTCTTGGGGGCCAGGGACACGAAGAGATAGCGGCCGGCGGCGTGGAGGGCCTGGGACAGGCTCTGGGCAAAGCGGCTGTAATTGTCCCGGTCAAAGGCGAAAAGGTACTGGAAGTTCAGTTCTACTCCCATGTAGCCTTCCGCCTCCAGCAGCCCCGGCAGCCGGGCGGCCAGGTCCAGGGCGAGAGCCGGGTCGCTAAAAAACTGGTGGGCCAGCAGGGCGGAAAAACCGCCCTGGGCCAGGTTGCTTAGGCTGAGCAGAGGCTGCACGGAATGCTCATATGCCAGGCGCAGCAGCGCCCCGGCCTCAGGCAGGCCCAGCTGGCCCTGGGGTGTGAGGGCGCAGCTTCGGACGCAGAGCCAGCTGAGGCCGGGCAGCAGCTCCTCCAGCAGCGCGCTCTCCGCCCGGGGGCTGAGAGCGGCGGACAGCTCCATGCTCCGGGGGACGTCACCATGGCCGGTATCCAATACCAGGCTCAGACCGGGGCACAGCCGCCGCGGGTCCGAGAGCTGGTTCAGACGCCGTATTTCTTCCGCCTCCAGGCTAAAGCTGCGGGCGACGGAGGGAAGACCGTCTCCCGGTCGGACGATATAGATTTCCATAGGCTGCTCCTTATACGGTTTTATATATCTATATTCAGGGGCGGCCCGGTATTTGCAGCCGGGGCGGGCTTATGTTATAATGACTTTAAAAACCGGCGCGGCAGCGCCCGAAAACAGCATTGGAGGACAGACATGGCAAAGGAAAAGATACCACCGAGAGATGAAGTAAAAGAGGAATTTACCTGGGATCTCACAGAGATATATGAAAGCGACGAAAAATGGGCGGAGGAGTTTGCGGCTCTGGAATCCGTTCCCGCCCGGCTGGAGAGCTTCCGGGGCAGCCTGGGGGAGAGCGCCGGCACTCTGCTGGAGTTCTTCCGCCTGGACGACAGCATATCCCTCAGACTGGAAAAGCTGGCGGGCTACGCCGGCTGCAAGGCCGACCAGGACCTGGCCAATGGCTTTTACCAGGACATGCGGGGCAAGGCCATGCGCCGCTGCGTGGAGATATCCGAGGCCTCGGCCTTCGCGAGACCGGAGATAATGGCCATACCTGAGGAGAAGCTGGAGAGCTTTTACGCCGCCCGCCCGGAGCTGGAGGAGTACCGGCGCAGCCTCTACAGGATACGCCGCCGGGCGGAGCACATCCTCTCGCCGGCGGAGGAAAAGCTGCTCTCCGCCGCCGGGGAGATGGCCGACAGCCCAGACAATATAGGCGGAGCCTTGAGAAACGCCGACCTGCGCTTTGAGGATGCGGTGGACTCCAAGGGGGAGAGGCATCCCCTCAGCTCCGGCACCCTGGTGCCCCTTATGGAGAGCTCCGACAGGACGCTGAGAAAGAGCGCCTTTGAAAACTGCTTTTGCCGCTACGGCGAGTTCAAAAACACCGTGGCCTCCATCCTGGACGCCCAGTTCAAGCAGCTGAATTTCTTCGCCAGGGCCAGGAAATATCCCTCCACCCTTGCCGCCGCCCTGGACGGCACCGAGGTGCCGGAGGAGGTATACATGAACCTTATCTCCGCCGTCCATGAGAACATGGAGGCCATGTACCGCTATGTGCGCCTGAGAAAAAGGGCCCTGGGCGTGGAGGAGCTGCACATGTACGACGTGTACACCCCCATCGTGGCCGACGCTGCGGAGAAGATAAGCTACGAACAGGCCAAGGAGACGGTGCTCTCCGCCCTCAGCGTGCTGGGGGAGGACTATGTGGAGCTGCTGAAAAAGGGCTTTGATGGGCGCTGGATAGACGTGTACGAAAACCAGGGCAAGCGCAGCGGGGCCTATTCCTCCGGCATCTCCCGGCCCCATCCCTATGTGCTTTTGAACCACAAGGACAATCTGGAGTCCATGTTCACCATAGCCCATGAGATGGGCCACGCCCTGCACAGCTACTACAGCTGCAAAAACCAGCCGGTGAGCACCAGCGACTATGTGATCTTTGTGGCGGAGGTGGCCTCCACATGCAACGAGATACTGCTGGTGAGAAAGCTGCTGGAGCAGACCGGCGACAAAAAGCGCAGAGCCTACCTTATAAACCATTTCCTGGAACAGTTCAAAGGCACCGTCTACCGCCAGACCATGTTCGCCGAGTTCGAGCTGGAGATGGGGCGCATGTCCTGGGCCGGGGAGAGCCTCACCGCCGAGGAGCTGTGCAGAAAGTATCTGGAGCTCAACAAGCTGTACTTCGGGCCGGATATGGTCTCCGACGAGCTCATCGGCCTGGAGTGGGCCAGAATACCCCACTTCTTCTATAATTACTATGTGTTCCAGTACGCCACCGGCTTCGCCGCCGCTGCGGCCATAGCCCAGCGCATTCTCACCGAGGGGGCGCCGGCGGTGGAGGACTACAAGAGGTTCCTCTCCTCCGGCGGCAGCTCCGACCCCATCAGCCTGCTGAAGATCGCCGGGGTGGATATGGCCAGCCCAGAGCCCGTGGCGGCGGCCTTAAGACTTTTTAATGAGCTGATAGGGGAACTGGAAGAACTGATATAACGTCAAATTAAAGGCAGGTCTTGGAAAAGACATTATAAAGATAAATACAGGAGGATAAGGATATGCCGGATATAAAGGGAATGCTCCCCGTGGGCGTCATCGTGATAACGGCCATTGTGGCCCTGTTCGTTTTGGCGGTGGTCCTGCTGCTCTATCTCAGCGCACGCTACAAATTCCTGAGCGCCGCCGTGGCCGGCTCCGGGGACAAGAGCGGGGGCTTCCTCCGCTATGTTAAGGAGGATTTCTCCCAGGCCTACAAGAAGTACGGCCAGGATGTGAACACCCCGGCCCTGGTGGCCAACGCCGTCAGCGTGAAGCTGCCGGGACTGCTGCTCATCGAGCGATTCATAAACAACGCCGTCTCCCTCTTCGTGACTCTGGGGCTCTTCGGCACCTTCCTGGGATTGAGCCTCTCCGTATCCTCTCTTACAGAGCTCATCGGCTACAGCAACACCGACCAGTGGCTCAGCGTTCTGGACAGCGTGGGCACCGGGCTCATGTCCGCCCTGTCGGGCATGGGCGTGGCCTTCTATACCTCCCTGGCAGGCGTGGCCTGCTCCATAATACTGACCTTGCTGCGCTCGGTGTTCAGCCCCCAGGCCCAGAGGGAAAAACTGGAGACCCAGGTGGAGCTGTGGCTGGACCACGAACTGGCCCCCACCCTGCCTACGGAGCGGGCCAAGGACGACGTGCAGCTGGTCCACCAGATGATACGGGCTCTGGACTCTGCCGCCGCCAGCATGGACAGGACTTTAAAACAGTCCACCGAGGAGATGAAGCTGACCCTGGCCGCCGCCAAGGAGCCCCTGGCGGACTTCAGCCGCACGGTGGACGGCTTCAACGAGGGCGTGCGGGACTTCTCGGAATTCGACTACAATCTGCGGGGCACCGTGGAGAGGCTGGACGTATGCATCCGGGATCTGGTGGGCGTGCTGCGCTCCGCCTCCCGGGGTATTGAAAGGAGCGGCCGGCAATGAGAAGAACAGGCAGCTACAGGCACCCGGAATCCGGCGGTGAACAGGGCTTCTGGCCCTCCTACGCCGATATGATGAGCGCCGTTGCCCTTATCCTGTTTTTCCTCATGCTGCTGTCCTACATACAAAATCTGGTTACGGGCAACGACCTCCAGAACACCCAGGAGGTGCTGGAGACCACAAGGCTCCAGGTGCAGCTGACCCAGGAACAGTTGGAGAGCCTCACCGACGAGCTGAATCTTAAACAGGACCAGATAGAGGACTACTCCCTCCAGATAGTCCAGCAGACGGAAAAGCTGGAGGCCCAGCAGCAGCTCATAGGCCGGCAGGAGGCCTACCTTCTGGCGGCAAACGACGAGCTCACCGACATGCGCAACCAGATGCAGACCATTGCGGTGCTGCGCCTGTCCATCCTGGAGCAGATACGCCAGAGCATCGTGGAGGTCATGGGGGACGCTTCCAAGGTGAGCATCGGCGACAACGGCAACATCATCCTCTCCGACAGCGTGCTCTTCGACCTGGGCTCGGCGGATATAAAGCCGGACAGCGTAGGAGTCTTGGATGAGCTGGTGGATGTGTTTTACAAGTTCCTCAGCGACGGAGAGAACGCCAAGTACGTGGACAGCATAGTCATCTCCGGCCACACGGACATTACCGGTACCGCCCAGACCAACCGGGATCTCTCCACCGACAGGGCAAATTCCGTCATAAGTTATCTGCTCACCGGGAAAAACGGCATACTGAACAACTACGCCCAGTACTTCTGCGCCGCCGGCTACGGAGCCACCAGGCCCGTGGCCTCCAACGACACCGAGGAGGGCAAGGCCGCTAACCGGCGTATAGAGATATCCATGATACTCAAGGACGACACCGTGCTGGAGATAGTGGACAACTACCTGGCTATGGAGCTGCCAGGGACGGAGCTCGCCCCCCAGGCCAGCCCCTCGCCCTCTCCGGCGGCTTAAAAGGAGGACAGACATGTACGAACTTTATCAGGCCCTGGGGAACAGCTACTATATCCAGAGCCCGGCCAAGATAGGCCTGGTGCGCCTGGACGAGAAGCAGGTGTGCCTCATAGACAGCGGCAACGACAAGGACGCCGGACGCCGGCTGCGAAAGCTCCTGGACGAAAAGGGCTGGAAGCTCACAGCCATATACAACACCCACGCCAACGCCGACCACAACGGGGGCAACCGCTATCTCCAGCAGCAGACCGGCTGCAAAATATACGCCCCGGGGATAGACTGCGTGGTGAACCGCCACCCCATCCTAGAGCCCGCCTTCCTCTACGGGGGCTTTCCACCCAAAGAGCTCAGGCACAAGTTCCTCCTGGCCCAGGAGAGCGACACCGAGTATCTCACAAAGGAGGCTCTGCCGGAAGGCATGGAGGCCATAGAGCTGCCCGGCCACTTTTTCAACATGGTGGGCTACCGCACGGCGGACGATGTGGTATACCTGGCCGACTGCCTGTCCAGCCGGGAGACTCTGGAGAAATATCAGGTGGCCTTCATCTATGACGTGGCCGCCTATCTGGACACTCTGGAAAAGGTGAAGGCCATGGAGGCAAAGCTCTTTGTCCCGGCCCACGCCCAGGCCACGGAGGATATCGCTCCCCTGGCCCAGTACAATATCGACAAGGTGAAGGAGATAGCCGGGCGCATGCTGGAGATGTGCCGGGAGCCCTTGATGTTCGAGGAGCTTTTGCAGAAGCTCTTCAAAGCCTATGAGCTGGCCTTGAATTTCGAGCAGTACGCCCTGGTGGGCAGCACCGTGCGCTCCTTCCTCACCTGGCTCAAGGAGAGCGGGAGGATTGAGGCCGTCTTTGACGACAGCCGCCTGCTGTGGCGGAGTATATAGGGAAGCGCCGTACAATACAATATGGAAAAAGAGGGTCCCGCCGGGCCCTCTTTTTGCTATATGCTATTGAAATTTCCCCATTTATCTGTATAATGACAGTGTTAAAAAAACAATGAGGTGAAGCAATGAAAGCTATAGTCAGTGTTTTTGCCAAGG
>DVHY01000203.1 GCA_018711755.1 Candidatus Limivicinus faecipullorum
GCATAATGCAAAACAAATTTTGGTAACTTGTTAAGTTGGTCAAAAAGTTAACGGCAGATGCTGGAAGCTACAGGCTTTCCGGCCACGACTGGGAGACCATATAATTGGAGCAAGTAAAATGGATTTTTCACTGTTAAAGAGTTTCATTGCCGTGGCGGATGAGAAGAGCATATCCGTGGCGGCGCAGCACCTGTTCATCTCCCAGCAGTCTCTCTCCAAGCAGATAGCCAAGCTGGAGGAGGAGCTGGGCACCCAGCTTTTTGTGCGCAGCCGTCCTCTGGGCCTGACCAGGGACGGGCTGCAGTTTCTGCGGGTGGCCAAGGAGATACTGCATTTAAAGCAGCAGTATGAGGAGAACACCAACCGGGGCAGCGCCGGCAGCCAATACATCCACATGGGCATAGAGCACACGGTGGCCCGGGCGGTACTGCCCTATGTGCTGCCGGTTTATCTCCGGCGGCATCCCGACACCTACGTGAAGATGAATGAGGCTTCCCCGGAAGTGCTGCAGAAGGCGGTGACCCACGACGGAGTGGATCTGGTAGTGGGCTCCATTACCAGCACTCCGGAGAGCTATGAGACTGTGGAGCTGTGCAGGAAGGAGCAGCTGTTGGTGGTGCCCAAGGGGATAATGCAGAGCCTGGCCGGGGAGAACGCCGGCTCCGTGGCGGAGAGCTTCTCCCAGAGCGCGGACCTGCGGTATTTTGAGAAGGCCCCCTTTATAAAGATACCCCCCCAGTCCTCCGGCGGGCGCACTCTGGCCAGCTATCTCAAGTACTACGACATAAACCCCGGTTTCGTGTGCGAGCTCACCAACATGGAAAACGCCTTCCAGCTGGCCAACAGCGGCCTGGGGGTGCTGGTGTACCCCAGACTTTTCTGGGACCTGGTGGGGCAGGAGCTGCAGAACGACTATCTGAAGAACATCTATGTTTTCCCCCTGCCCTACCTGCCGGATATCGACAAGGTCTGCGCCTATTTCCACAAGGAGAGGGTGCTCCACGGCGGCACCCAGGAGCTGTTGGACAGCTTCAAGAAATTTTTTGCCGACTACACCAAGGGCTCTCTGGAGGCCTGGGCGAAGAAATAGAAGGGCATGAGAAAAAGCCTGAGCCCTTTCCGCCGCGGCGGAAAGGGCTCAGGCTTTTTCAGCTTGTCAAAGAAGGCTTGGCCTTCTTTGACAAATGAGCTTGCACTTCGCTTCATGCCTCGGTTGTACGCCGAAGGCGTACAATTCCACACTTCGCTCTGTGAGAAGTGTTTTCCGCGACGCACATGTCGCCGCAGAAAACGATTGAATTGATTTTTTCGCTTCGGCGAAAAAACTCTGCGAGGCATTTTGCCTTTATTTCAGGTCGAAATTCTTTTCGTAGGCGGCAATGACGGCCTCGATGACCGCACTGCGAAAGCCGCTCTTTTCCAGGGCACGGACGCCCTGGATGGTGGTGCCGCCGGGGGAGCAGACGGCGTCTTTGAGCTGTCCGGGGTGCCTGCCGCTCTCCAGCGCCAGGGCCGCCGAGCCCAGGAGCATCTGGGCGGCCAGTTCCATGGCCACGGAGCGGGGCAGGCCGCAGGCCACTCCGCCGTCGGCCAGAGCCTCCATGAACAGGTCGGCGAAGGCCGGGCCGCAGCCGGAGACGGAGGAGCCGGCGTCGATGAGCCGTTCCTCCAGCCGGGCAAAGCGTCCCGCCCCGGACATGAGCTCCAGAAACTCTTTCAGCTGTTCCTCCGTGACACCGGGGCCGGGGGAGTAGAGTATCATGCCTTTGCCAATGGAGGCGGGGGTGTTGGGCATGATGCGTATCACCGGCCATTTGATGCCGCACAGCTGCTGGACTTTTTCTATGGAGGTGCCGGCGGCCATGCTCACCAGCACAAAGGGGCTGCTCCTCCCGGCCAATACCGGGGCCAGCTGGGCCAGCACGCCGGGGAGCATCTGGGGCTTGACCCCCAGGAAGATATAGTCGGCGGAGGCGGCGATGGCCAGGTTGTCCGAGACCACGGCGCCCAGCTCTTCCGCCAGCTCTTCCGCCTTTTCCCTGCTGCGGTTTGCCAGCAGGACGGAGGAGCCGGGGAGCCTGAGGGCGGCGGCGCGGGCCAGGGCCCCGCCCATATTTCCCACGCCTATGAATCCGAATACTGCCATGCTCATTCCTCCTGTCCTTTGCTTATGACTTTGCGCTCCACGTACTGGGGCGAGGCGTTGACGCACATGAATATGCGCCCCACATATTCTCCCACAAGACCCATCACCAGAAGTATGATGCCGCCCAGGATGAGCAGCAGCGCCGTGGTGGAGCTCCAGCCCAGGGGGGCCATGTGGATGGTGAAATATCTGATGATGATTATGACGGCGTATATGAAGCCGGCCAGCGCCGTAAGGGAGCCGGCATAGGTGGCCAGGCGCAGGGGCTTGATGGAGAAGGAGGTAAAGCCGTTCATCCACAGGTTCAGCAGCTTGCCCAGGTTATAGCCGGAGCGCCCCTCCTGCCGCTGCCGGTGGTTCACCGGCACGTTGCAGATGTTTTTGGTGGAGCGGAGCACCAGGCCCATCACATAGGGGAAGCAGTGCTCATAGCGGAGCATCTCGTCTACGATGAAGCGCCGGGCGGCGAAATAGCTGGTGAGGGACAGTTCCCGGGGCTTGCCCAGCATCACCTCGGTCATCTTGCCGTTGAGCCAGCTGCCGAAGTTGCGGAAGAAGCTGTGCTGCTTGTGGTGTCCGTAGGAGGCGTAGACCACGTCGTAGCCCTCCTCCAGCTTTGAAAGGAGCTTGCCCACCTCATTGGCCGGGGTCTGGCCGTCGTCGTCCAGGCAGACCACATAGTCCCCTGAGCAGCGGCGGAGGCCGGCCATGATGGCGGCGTGCTGGCCGAAGTTCTTGGCCAGGTCCACTGCGGTGATGCGGTGGTCGGCCCGGGCGAGGCCCTCTATGACGGAGAAGGTGGAGTCAGGGGAGCAGTCGTTCACCAGGATCATCTCGTATTCAAAGCCCGGCAGAGCCTCCATTGCGGAGCGGATCTCCTCCGCCACGGAGGAGATGGTGTTCTCGGAGCGGTAGCAGGGTATGACAAAAGATACAAGTTTCATAGTCGGCTCTCCTCAGTTCAAGTCAAAATCCAGCCCGCCCAGGATATCCAGCATCTCCTCCATGGTATCGGCCGCCAGGATGTAGAAGCCGTAGCGGGTGGAGCTGTCGCTTATCTCCCGGCCGTCCAGGGGGAGGATATGGCTTGTGCGGTATATGTTCCGGGGATGTTCCCGGCGGATGACTTCCAGATCGTCCAGGTCCCGCTGGCTGAATATAAAGCGGATGGCGGCGATGCGGGGAGGGTGCTCCGGGGAGAGCCGGGGCTCCCTGCCGCAGGCCACGTCTATGCAGGCCCTGACGAAATCCACGCCCCGGCTGATGTATACCAGGTCGGAGCCTATGCAGTCTCCCCCCATACGGCCGCCGCACTCTATGATGCGTATACTGCCGCTGTCGTCTATTTTCAGTTCCGTGTGGGAGGCGCCGAAGCGGATGCCCAGGCAGTCCAGTACCCGGGGCACCAGCTCCCGGATGCGGGACAGAAGCCCGGCGTCCATGTGCAGGGGCGGCTGGAGATGCCCCGTCTCCACGAAGAGGGGGGCGCCGGTGGTGAATTTCTCCGTGCAGGCCAGAAAGTGGTGTTCTCCCTGCCAGGAGACGTATTCTATGCTGTATTCCCTGCCGGGGGCGAACTCCTCCACCAGGGCTTTTTTCTCAAAGGAATGGCTCCGGGCCTTTTCTATGGCCTGGGAAAGCTGGGAGGGCTCCGTCACCTTGAAGACTCCCCGGCTGCCGGAGCGGTCTGTTGGCTTAACTATGACGGGGTAATCCAACTCCAGAGCCTCCGCCTCCTCAGGGGAGGACACCAGGCGGCTCTTGCAGGAAGGCAGTCCGGCCTTTTCAAAGGCCAGGCGCATCAGGTGCTTGTTGGTGGCTGCCATGGCGCTTTCCATACCGTTGCCGGTAAGGCCCAGCTCCTGGGCGATGTAGTTTACGGTTATGGCGGCCAGGTCCGAGCCAATGGAGACCACGCCCGCCGGGGAGAGCATACGGCAGATGTTCAGAATCCTGTCGGTCTCCACGATGCTGATGGGGTAGAAATAGTCTGCGCTGCGCTCGCCCACGTCGCCGCTCTGCCAGGCGAAGACATGGGTGACATAGCCCATGTCCTTGGCGGCCAGGATAAGGGGGTCCTGGAACTCGTTTGCGCCGATGATGATTAAATTTTCTTTTTTTCTGCCCATAGGAGCTCCCATCACAGGGTAAAGATTATTATACCCAGAAGTATCAGAAAAAGGGCGAAGAGCTTGCGCCGCCCGACTTTTTCTTTGAAAATAGTGACGCCGAAGATGGTTACGAAGATATAAGAGCTGCTCTCGAAGGCGGGGCTCATGCTGAGGGGCAGCTTTTTGTAGGCCAGCATGGTCAGCAGGGTGCTGCCGAAGAACATGCCGTAGGCCAGAATTACGGGCAGGTTGAGGTATTCCCGGATGAAGCTGCTGCGCTGGGTGAGAGAGGCTTTCTTTAAGATCGTCTGGGACACGGAGGAGACGAAGACGCTGAAAAAGCCGATGAAGAGATAGGGCAGCATTTCCCCTGTCATGGCTGCACCTCCCCGTCTTTTTCAGGCTGCACGAAGAGGATGACCCCGGCCACGGCCAGGGCGCAGCCTATGAGCTGGTTGAGCTGTATCTGCTCTTTGAAGAGCAGGGCGCCGAAGACCATGCTCCACACCAGGGTCACGGCCTTGTTGGCGAAGGCCACGGTGAGGGGCAGGCGCTTGAGTATCTGCTGCCAGCCCAGGGCATAGACCACCAGGATGCAGAACATCCCCCCGTAGTACAGGCAGAATTTAAAGCTGAGGAAGTCCTCCGCCGCCGCCAGCTTGGACAGCACCGAGGACAGGGAATAAAACAGCAGAAGCAGGTGCAGGGCGATAAAGACTTTTTTATCCGTTTTTTCCATACTCAGCTCTCACTGTCCTTTTTTACCACCTGCCGCTCCACGAACTGGGGGGAGGCGTTGATGCACATGTATATGCGGCCGATGTATTCACCGATAAGGCCAAGTACCACCAGGATGATGCCCCCCAGCACCAGCTGCAGGGCCATGGTGGAGCTCCATCCGGCGGGAACGCTGCTGTCCACGAAATGTTTTATAATGATGACCAGGGCATAGATAAAGCCCAGAAAGGCGGTGAGCGCGCCGGCATAGGTGGCCAGGCGCAGGGGCTTTACGGAAAAGGAGGTGAAGCCGTTCATCCACAGGGCGATGAGTTTGCCGATGGTGTAGCCGGACTCCCCCTGCTGTCTCTGCCTGTGGTCTACCGGCACATTGCAGATACGGCGGGTGGAGCGGAGCACCAGCCCGTCCACATAGGGGAAACAGTGCTTATAGTTGAGCATCTCGTCTATGATGAAACGCTTGGCGGCCAGGTAGCTGGGTATGGCCAGATCCTTGGGCTTGCCCAGCATTATCTCCGTCATTCTGTTGTTTATGCGGGTACCCCAGTTGCGGAATTTTGAATGCTGCTTGTGCTCATAGGAGGCATAGACCACGTCATAGCCCTCCTCCAGCTTGCTCAGGAGCTTGCCCACCTCGTCGGCGGGGGTCTGGCCGTCGTCGTCCAGACAGACGACTATGTCCCCCCGGCAGTGGTGGAAGCCCGCCATCAGAGCGCCGTGCTGGCCGAAATTCCGGGTCAGGTCCACGGCGGTTATGCGCCCGTCTTTCTCTGCCAGGTCGGAGAGCACGGAGAAGGTGGAGTCGGGGGAGCAGTCGTTCACCAGGACAATCTCGTAGTCATACTGAGGCAGAGAAGGCATGGTCCTCTCTATCTCATCCACAACGGAGCCTATTGTATTGGCCGAGCAGTAGCAGGGTACCACAAAAGAGACCAGTTTCATGCCTGTTCCTCCTTGTTTACGATAGCCATCATGGTCACGTCCCTGAACTCCCCGTCCAGCTTCACCATGTCTTTGAAGACGCCCTCGGTGACGAAGCCGGCCTTTTCATAGCTGCGCCGGGCGATGTCGTTGCCCCCCAGGACCCGGAGGCTTATCCTGTGCATTTTCAGCACGTCCAGGCCAAAGCGGGTAAAGAGCCTGGCGGTCTCGGTGCCCAGGCCCCGGCCCAGGCAGTCCTCCTCGCCGATGAAGATGCCGTACTCGGCGCTCTCGTTCACCGGGTCCACATCCCGGTAATAGACGCTGCCGATGGGGCGGCGGCGGGGATTTTCCATGATGATGTACTGGATGACCTGGCCGGTGTCCACCTTGGTTTTGAGCCAGTTCTCATGGAGCTGGGGGGTAAAGGGCTGGCGGAAGATAAAGTGCCGGTATACCGAGGGCTTGTTGCGCCAGGCAACGATAAGGGGGGTGTCCTCCCGGCTTATGGGGCGCAGGGAGACCTTCTCCCCGTTGATAAGGGGCAGGTCGCAGGGTGCCAAAATGTTCATAGTTATCCTCCAAATCAGTCCGTCAGCCGGCGGTAGAGATCTCCGTAACCCTCCATGGGGGCATAGTACTCGTAATATTCCGGGGAGGGTGCGGGGTCTCCCGGGAGGGACAGAATATAGTCCATCCCGTAGCCGTGGGTGTTCTCTTCATATATCCCACCGCAGATGCCCACGTTTGCCGGGACATCCTTCATGAGGGCAAGATCGTAGGCCGTGCCGTAGAGGCCCAGGGTGCAGGCCTCGTCCCCGAAGAGCTCCGAGTAATCCAGGCCGGTGGATTCGTCCGGATAAAAACGGGGGTCCTGGGCCACGTGGCCGTAGGACTCCGGGGCCATAAGCAGCCCGAAGAGCATCAGGGCGGCCAGACCCAGTCTGAAGCCTCTGCCCTCGCCGCTCCAGCGCAGCAGCAGCCACAGCACCATGCAGTAAGCCAGGGGGGCGAGGGTCCGATAATCCCGCCAGTCGAAGACGTAGTATATGGTCAACACGATGAGCAGGCCGGCAGCTCCGGCGGCAAACACGCCGAAGTATGCCCAGCGCCAGGTGAGGCGCATCCGGCCCCCCTCTCTCTTCAGCAGGGTCTTGCCCAGCAGCGCCAGCAGCACCAGCAGGTAGAAATACCTGGCCATGGCCTGGGGCAGGGAATTGTCGGAGAAGGGGTCGAGATAGTTGATGATGTTGGTGCGGGTGTTGAGCCAGAGGCCCCGCAGCAGCTCAGCCAGGCTGTCGCTTTGCATGAGGGTATACAGGGCGTCGGGATAGGGGGCCACGAAAAGGGAAAAGCAGTAGTTGAAGGCCAGGGTGCCCAGGGCATAGAGTACCAGACACAGCAGCAGCTTCAGGCTCAGCCTGTTGTGGCAGAAGATGAGTATGGCCGGGAAAAACAGCACCACATTGCTCATGCGCAGCAGCGTGCAGTAGAGCCCGCAGACGAAGAGCAGAGGCAGGGTCCAGAAGCTGCGGGGCAGAGCTCCGCTTTGCTCCTTTTCGTAGCGCAGCAGCAGGGCCATGTAGACGATGACGCAGGCGTAGCAGGGCATCTCCATCATGGAGAGGTTGATATACCGCACCAGAGGCGGATACAGCAGGGTGAACAGGGCGATGAGCAGCGTCTCCGAAATACCGGGGCGGGCGATGAGATACATCAGCAGCAGCGCCGCCGAGAGCATGATTACGCCGGCTATCACCAGGGCGCTGTCCGTCATTGGGAAGAGCAGCACATACCACAGCCAGGCCGCCACCGGGGACAGCCCGTGGCTGCCCAGAGGCCCATAGGGGGCCACATAGCCCACCAGGTGCTCCGTGGAGCCGAAGTCAAAGCCTCTTTCGCTTATGGAGTACATAAGGCGCCAATAGCTCATCTCGTCGTTGAAGATGGGCTTGGAGAGGAACATGTTCTGCCCGGACATGAGAGACAGCAGGAGCATGACCAATACCGGGGAGGCCACAAGGAGCAGGAGGGAAAGCAGCCTCAGATACCGGGGGCTTTTCCCCAGGTGGGAAGTTCCCGCCTCAACGCTCATGGTAGAACTCCCTGACGGCGTTTATGACGGCCTGCCGGTCCTCCCGGGTGAGGCCGAAATACAGGGGCAGGCGCAGCAGCCTGTCGGACTGGGAGGTGGTGTACAGGTCTTCTCCCTCAAAGCGGCCGAATCTCTGCCCGGCGGGGGCGGAGTGCAGCGGCACGTAGTGGAACACCGCCAGGATGTCCCGGGATTTCAGGTGGTTTATAAGGGCGGTGCGCTCAGCCAGGTCCTTTGCCTTGATATAGAACATGTGGGCGTTGTGGACGCAGCCCTCCGGAACGGTGGGCAGCTCCAGAGCGCCGGAGCGGGCCAGGGGCTGGAAAGCCTCCCAGTATTCGTTCCAGCTGTGCAGGCGGTCGTTGTTTATCTCGTCGGCCCGCAGGAGCTGAGCCCAGAGATAGGCGGCGTTGAGCTCGCTGGGCAGGTAGCTGTCGCCGAAGTCCACCCAGGTGTACTTGTCCACCTGGCCCCGGAAGAACTTGGAGCGGTTGGTGCCCTTCTCCCGGAGTATCTCCGCCCGCTCGTTGTACTGGGGATTGTTTATCAGCAGGGCTCCCCCTTCGCCCATGGAGTAGTTCTTGGTCTCGTGGAAGGAGAAGCAGCCCATATCCCCTATGGTGCCCAGAGCCCGGCCCTTGTAAGTGCTCATGACTCCCTGGGCGGCGTCCTCCACCACTTTCAGGCCGTGGCGGCGGGCGATGTCCATGATGGTGTCCATCTCGCAGGCCACGCCGGCATAGTGTACCGGGACGATGACCCGGGTCCTGGGGGTGATGGCGGCTTCGATCTTGGTCTCGTCGATGTTCATGGTGTCGGGGCGGATGTCCACGAACACCAGCTTGGCACCGGCCAGGACGAAGGCGGTGGCGGTGCTGGAGAAGGTGAAGCTGGGGAGTATTACCTCGTCTCCCGGCTCAAGCTCGCACAGCAGGGCGGCCATATCCAGAGCGGTGGTGCCGCTGGTGGTGAGCAGGGCCTTCTGGGCGTGGAAGCGATCCTCCATCCAGCGGCTGCACTTTTTGGTGAATTCCCCGTCTCCGCAGATCTTGTGGCTGGAAATAGCCTGGCGGATATATTCCAGCTCATCGCCGGTGCAGGGAGGTACGTTGAAAGGTATCATGATTCATCCCCCGTATCAGACATTATTTTTAAGAAAACGCTGTTTTTCCAATGTAATAACCAACACATTATACCACAGATTTCAGCAATTACAAGGCAAAGATACCTCGCCGGCCCCGCGGCGGGCAAAGCGCAGGGGGACGCCCACGTTCCGACGGCGTTAAGATTCTTGGAAATCGGTTGACAAAGGCTGAGGCGGATGCTAAAATTTTTACAAAACTGTTAACAAATAGAGCGGAACTGACAGGAAAGAGCAAATGAACGATAAGAAAAAAGGCGTACTCACCATAGACGAAGTGGCAAAGCTCTGCGGGGTGTCGAAAACCACCATATCCCGCTTCCTCAACGGCAAGTTTGAGAACATGTCCCGGGAGACCAAAGAGCAGATAAGCCGGGTCATAGCCCAGGTGAACTACCACCCGAACCGCTCCGCCCAGCGGCTCAAGGCCGGGTGCAGCATGCTCATCGGCTGTGTCATCGGGGATATAAGCAGCCCTTTTTCCGCCCTGCTTTTAAAGGGGATAAGCGCGGTGTGCGAGAAGGCGGGGTATCAGGTGCTCTTTGCCGACAGCGGGGAGGATGCGCTCCGGGAGCGCCGGGCGGTGATGGGCTTTCTGGAGAACCGGGTGGACGGGCTGATAGTCAACACCTGCGGCGGCAGCGACGAGTTTCTGCTGGAGCTGCATAGGCGGGGGGTGAGCCTTGTCCTGGCGGACAGGAAGCTGATGAGCTCCGATGAGATAGACACCGTCACCGTCCCCAACGAGAGCTCCGCTTACGACTGCGTCCGCTTCCTGCTGGAGCGGGGCTACGCCCGGGTGGGCTTTTTCACCGAGACCGTAGGGACCATAGCCCCCCGCATCCTCCGCCGCCGGGGATATGAGCGGGCGGTGATGGAGCTGACGGGGGCCGGGCCGGAGGTATATGAATTTGCCCCCGAGGACACGGAGGGCTGCAAGAGCTGCCTTTGCAGCTTCCTGGAGAAATTTCCCGGCGAGCCGGTGGCCCTGCTGTCCTCCAACGGGGCCAGCGCCCGGAGCCTGCTGATAGCCATGGGGGAACTGGGGATAGAGCCGGGGCGGGAGCTGGGCTTTTGTACCTTCGACGACTGGGACTGGCTGAAGATAGCCAGACCCGGCGTTAGCGCCGTGGCCATGGCCTCTGAGACCGTGGGGGCGAAAGCGGCGGAGCTGCTGCTGGAGCGCATGAGCGGCGAACGCCCCCAGGGGACGAAAGCCGTCAGCCTGGAGCTGCCCACCCGCCTTATAATCAGGGACTCCACGCCCTCCCTGGGCGAGGGCTGAGAGCCGCCTGAAAGGCACAGAAAATATACGTCCAATTAAAAACATCCGTGGGTGAAAACCCACGGATGTTTATTTTGAATTTTACGGAAAGCATCAGGTCCCCGCCCTATTCAAACATTGTAAAATCTATATCGTCGGCTGCCATTTGCAAGAAGCCGGTGTCGCCCGGGCCGCTGACTTCCACTATCACATAGGCCTTGTCCGTCTCATAGAGTATGCTGCTGTAGGAGAGGACAGGGTAGTCGATGGGGCCGCCGGGGACTATGTACACCTGCTCGCCGCAGGCGCTGTCGTAGACCCAGCCCTCCAGCTCCGGGTTC
The DNA here is from genome assembly GCA_018711755.1 of Candidatus Limivicinus faecipullorum. Taxonomy (GTDB): domain Bacteria; phylum Bacillota; class Clostridia; order Oscillospirales; family Oscillospiraceae; genus Limivicinus; species Limivicinus faecipullorum. Next base: position 10,758 of record DVHY01000203.1, read on the forward strand.
ACCACCGGCTGGATAAGGGGATAGAAAGCGCCTTTGGGGATGTAGTGGACATGGTAGCTGTTGTGAAAGGCCGTTACATCGGCGTAGGCTGCTCCGTTATCGTAAGCAATGGACCAGAATATATGGCCGTCAGAGCTGAAGCAGCCGGTGCCGAAGAGCGTATACATTTCCTCGTCGGTGTATTCTTTGCCGCCTTCCAGACTGCTCCAAGTCGCTCCCATGTAGTTTAGATCCCCATCGGGAACTTCGGTGTTTCCAATAACGGCGGTGTTGTTTATGGGATATACCAGGTCGGGATATTTCTCAGTCACCCGGTCCCGGAAGGACAGAATGTTGTCGTCGGCCACAGCAAAGCTGTTAAAATAGTTGTACATCATGGTTCCCTCCACAACGCCGTCGGTTTCCGGCAGGGTGCCTGCGTACTCACAGACCAGGCTGCGAAACTCGGAGGACGCCTTGTACTCGTCGGTGGCCAGCCAGTCGGCCATGGTCATCAGACCCTCCTTGGGCTTGGCCTGGGCGGCCTCCACATTGATGACGCTGTCCAGGTCCAGATCATCTCCGCCCTTGGCAGCGGTATCAAAGTCAAATTGGTCTGCCAGCAGCTCCGCCTGTTCCTTCGACTGGGCGGAGGCGAATACGGTGAAGATGTACTCCCCCTTCTCACAGAAGATAAACATAGGGTGTTCACCGGATATGGCGTTGGGGTTGTTGTTCCATGCCAGGTTCAGCTCGTCCCCGGAGGCGTTTATATACTGCCATTCCTCATAGTCCCCGCTGTCATACACCATGGTCAGACTGGGGTCCAGCACTCCCATCCGGCCCCGGATAAAGCTGAGCACCTGCTCCTGCTCCCCGGCGCTGACATAGCCCTCAAATTTATAGGAGCCATCCTCATAGAGATATATGGGGCTGAGGCTGTTGTCCGAGAGCACGAAGGGCTCGCAGCCGCTGACCTTGTAGAACTTGGCGTCGGTGGGCGGCGCATACATCTGGCTGTGGAGCTTCACATCATATTTCTCGCTGATCTCCAGGAGCTTGTCCAGCATGGCTTGGTCGTAAGCCGCGTATATCATGTAGTAGCTCTCCATCAGCTCATCCCCGCCCAGCCAGCTCAGGTCCGTGTCGTTGGAGAAGCTGTGCTGGGAAACATACTCATTGCGGAAGGCCACCCATTCTGCATGGGCCTGGGCTTCCGGGCTGCCGGCAATGCCGTTCATGCTGATATAGCCCTCCACAGGCGTCTCCTCGCCTATGATGAGAGATACGCTGGTGGGCTCTTCCGGCTCTGTTATACGCTGGGCCAGGCCGAACCAGCCTGTGGCGTAGGCCACGGCGCAGAGGGCGGCAAAGAGGGACACTATCACCGCCGCAATGAGCAGGGTGCGCCCGGCCTTACTGGGACTGCGGGCCTGCCGTGTCCTCGCCGCCGGGGCGGCCTCCAGAATGTATCTTTCGTCGATATACCCCAGCATATCCAAAATTCGCTGCTGTTTCACAGGGAAATCCCCTCCTTTTCCAAAAGCAGTCTCAGCTTGTCCCTAGAGCGCATGAGGGACATCTTCACATTGCTCTCGCTTATATCAAGGTCGGCGGCTATTTCCTTCACCGGGCTTAGATACCAGTAACGGCGTACAAAGATCTTCCGCTGACCCACCGGCAGGGTGGAGAGAAAATGGTTCAGCAGCTCTGCCAGGCTCAGGTCGTCCACCAGTCTGTCGGAGCTGTCCCGTGAGGGGACGCAGTCCCCCAGCTCTTCCAGGGCCAGGGGCACCTGGCCGAAGTTCCGCTTGGCGGCGGAGAGACGGCTGAATCTGTTCAGGGCGATGTTACGGGTGATGCGGCCTATGTAGCTTTTCAGCACCTGGGGGCGCTTGGTGGGTATGCTGTTCCAGACACCCAGGTAGGCGTCGTTGACGCACTCCTCGCTGTCCTCCCGGTCAAGGAGGATGTTCCGGGCTATGTAACGGCAGTAGGCGCCGTACTTGCTCTCCGTCTCCGCAATGGCGGACTCCGAGCGCTGCCAGTACAGCTCCACTATCTCTCTGTCTTCCATGGGCTTCCCTCCATCCTTCGGTGTAGTAAAGGCCTTTCACCTATATACTCAGGAAAAGTCCCCTCCGGGTCACGGACGCTGAAAATTTTTACAGCATAATTTTTTCCCTTTGGACAAAAAGAGAAAGCAGATCACAAATACCGGCAGCAAAACAGTAAAATCTTTACAGAAATTTAATGCGGCCGTGACAGGGCTGTCGAAA
>DVHY01000204.1 GCA_018711755.1 Candidatus Limivicinus faecipullorum
AGTCATGTCCTCATCCTATGATATATCCGACAAGGCCTATATACAGGGAATAGCAGAGGACTTGAAGGATTGAACCTGGGCTCAGCTGACTGAAAACGATTGAAAAGATAAAAAATAGGTGCTATAATCAGCGCCATGGACATATTGGTAAATCAAATACTGGAGCATAAGGAAGCCGCCGCCCTCCCCTCATTGCTGGAGAGCGGAGGGCTTCCTGCGCTCATTTCCGGCCTGTCCCCGGTACACCGGGCAAACCTGGCGGCGGCCCTGGAGAACAGGCTGGGGCTGCCCCTGGTGGTGGTCTGCCCCGACGACACGGCGGCGGAGAGCTTCGCCCGGGACCTGGAGGCCATGCTGGGCCGGGAGGTGGACAGCCTCATAATGCGGGACTGGGTCTTCTACCCCGCCGAGGCGGTCTCCCGCCAGGCGGAGCAGAAGCGCCTGGCCACCCTCTACCGCCTGGCTGCGGGCAAGACCCGGATACTCACCGCCTCCGTCTCCGCCCTCATCCAGCGCTGCATGCCCCCGGAGACCCTGCTGGGGGCCGCCCTGGTGATAGAGAACGGGGGCAGCTGTCCCCCGGAGCAGGTGGAGCAGGCCCTGCTGCGCTGCGGCTACAGCCTCACCGACCAGGTGGAGGGCCCGGGCCAGTTCGCCCGCCGGGGCGGTATCCTGGACTTCTTCTCCCCCGGAGACAGGGAGCCGGTGCGCATAGAGTTCTGGGGGGACGAGATAGACTCCATGGGCCATTTCGACACCGAGAGCCAGCGGCGCAGCGAGAGCGTGGACAGCTGCACCATCCTGCCGGCGGCGGAGACCCTGCCCTCCCTCAGCATAGGCGGGGCGGAGGCCCTGGCCGGGGAGCTGGAGAAGCTGGCGGAGAAATACGCCGGAAAGCGCAGCAGCGAGAACGCCGCCGCCCTGGCCGCCTGCCTGCGCAGCGATGCCGAGGGCTTGAGAAACGGTTTGAACATCAGCGACGCCGACCGCTATCTGCCCCTTGTCTACCCCATGGCCAGCGGAGCGGACTATATACCTGAGGGGGCCTTCATATTCCTGGACCAGCCGGGCCGCTGCGCCCAGCGGGCCAGGGAGTATGTGAAGCAGCTGGGGGAGGATATAAAGGAGCTGCAGCGCCGGGGCCGGACCGCCCTGGGGGCGGAGAGCTTCGTCCTCAGCCCCGAGGCCCTGTTCAAGAGGCTGGAGGACTATCCCCTGTACATGGCGGAGGCCTTCACCGTGGGCAGGATACCCATAGCCCCCAGGACCCTCAGCAGCATCAGCGCAAAGCAGCTGCCCTCCTACGCCGGCTCCGCCCAGACCGCGGCGGAGGACGTGAGGCAATATTTAAAGCAGAACTACTCCGTGGCGGTGCTCTCCGCCGACCAGCGCCGCTCCCAGGTGCTTCAGAATTTCTTTAAGGACCAGGGCATAGAGGCCCTGATTTACCGGGAGCTGAAAAAGCTGCCGGAGCCGGGCCGCTGCTGCATATGCCTGGGCTCGGTGTCCGCGGGCATGGAGTACCCGGCGCTGCGCCTGGCCATTCTCAGCGACGCCCAGCTTATCCGCCGGGGGGAGAAAAAGAAGCAGCAGCACCGGAAGCTGCCCCCGGGCCGCCAGAGGATAGACAGCTGCGCCGACCTGTCCGTGGGGGACTATGTGGTCCACGAGAACCACGGCATAGGCCGCTTCGCCGGCATCGTGAGGATGCAGGTGGACGGCTTCGACAAGGACTATATCAAGATAAACTACGCCGGGACGGATACCCTCTACGTCCCCGCCACCCAGCTGGATTTGGTGAGCAAGTACACCGGGGCCGGGGAGGAAAAGCCGGTACATCTCAGCAAGATGGGGGGCGCCGACTGGGAGAAAAAACGCAGCCGGGCCAAGGCCAGCGCCAAGGACATGGCAAAAAAGCTCATCGCCCTCTACGCCCAGCGCCAGCGCCTGCCGGGCTACGCCTTCTCCCCGGACAGCCAGTGGCAGCGGGAGTTCGAGGAGAACTTCGGCTACACCGAGACCGACGACCAGCTCAGATGCACCGCCGAGATAAAGGCGGACATGGAGAGGGCCGTGCCCATGGACCGGCTCCTGTGCGGGGACGTGGGCTTCGGCAAGACGGAGGTGGCTCTCCGGGCGGTGATGAAATGCGTGCTGGACGGCAAGCAGGCCGCCATACTGGTGCCTACCACGGTGCTGGCCCAGCAGCACTATCAGACCGCCTTGCAGCGCTTCTTCGGCTTTCCCGTGGAGATACAGCAGCTCAGCCGCTTCCGCAGCGGCGCGGCGGCCAGCAAGACCCTCTCGGACCTGGCCAGCGGCAGGTGCGATCTGGTGATAGGCACCCACCGGCTTTTGAGCAAGGACGTGAAGTTCAAGGACCTGGGGCTGCTGGTGGTGGACGAGGAGCAGCGCTTCGGCGTGACCCACAAGGAGCACATCAAGGAGCTGAGCCGGGGGGTGGACGTGCTCACCCTGTCCGCCACCCCCATACCCAGGACGCTGAACATGGCCATGAGCGGCATCCGGGACATGTCCACCATCGAGGAGCCCCCGGAGGACCGGCTGCCGGTGCAGACCTTCGTCATGGAGCATGACTGGGGCATAGTGGCCGACGCCATACGCCGGGAGCTGCAGAGAGGCGGCCAGGTCTACTACCTCCACAACCGGGTGGAGGACATAGAGCGCACCGCCGGGCGCATCTCCAAGCTCCTGGAGGGGGAGGTCACCGTGGGAGTGGCCCACGGGAAGATGGACAAGAATCAGCTCTCCTCGGTGATGGACGGCGTGGTCAGCGGGGAGATACAGGTGCTGGTGTGTACCACCATCATAGAGACCGGCATCGACATCCCCAACGTGAACACCCTGATAATCGAGGACGCGGACCACCTGGGCCTGGCCCAGCTGCACCAGATACGGGGCCGGGTAGGCCGCTCCACCCGCCGGGCCAGCGCCTACCTCACCTTCCGCCGGGACAAGGTGCTCACGGAGATAGCGGAAAAGCGCCTCAACGCCATCCGGGACTTCGCCCAGTTCGGCTCCGGCTTCAAGATAGCCATGCGGGATCTGGAGATACGGGGAGCGGGAAATCTCCTGGGGGCGGAGCAGTCCGGCCACATGATAGACGTGGGCTACGACATGTACATGAAGCTCCTGAGCGAGGCGGTGCTGGAGGCCCGGGGCGTGGAAGTGCCCCAGCGGGCGGAGTGCTCCGCCGACCTGGCGGTGGCCGCCAACATCCCGGACAGATACATCCCCTCCTCGGAGCAGCGCATGGACATCTACCGGCGCATAGCCCTCATCCGCACGGAGGCGGAGGCGGACGACCTCACCGACGAGCTCATCGACCGCTTCGGCGACCCGCCCCCGGGGGTGAACGCCCTCATCCACGTGGCCCTTCTCAGAGGCGAGGCGGGGAAGGCGGGCATCAGCGACATCGCCCAGAAGCAGGGCTATCTCCGCTTCACCGTGGAGAACTTCGACATGGAGAAGGTGTCGGAGCTCTACGCCCGGCCGGAGTATAAAGGCAGGTTCAAGGTGGAGGCGGGCTCCAAGCCCTGCCTCAGCCTGAGGATAAAGGACAAAAACCGGGTCATAGACGAGGCCCGACGCTTCGCCGCCCTCTGGGGCGGGGAGGGCGCCGCCAAGGGGCCCCCGGAGGCCTCCCCCTGAGCCGGGAAAAAACACACGCAGACCCAATCAATTCAGCAAAGCCGCAGCCGGGAGCTTTCGGCTTTGGAAGGAAGGACGGATAAAATGAAAAAGTTTCTCATCATTCTGCTGGTGGTGTGCCTGGCCTTTGCGGCGGCCGCCGGGTATCTGCTGGGCCGGAAGGTAGTGGCGGAGGACGCCCAGCCCAGCCCCAGCGCCTCCCCCGCCGGGGAGGAGAGCCAGGAGGCCACAGGGGAGCCCATAGAGGCGGAGACTCTGGACTATGAAGCCATCTACGCCCTCCACGACCCGGAGGATATAGTCATGCTGGTGGACGGGGAGGAGATAAACTGGGGCGAGTACTTCAGCTGGCTGTACATGAGCGCCATGCAGACCGAGCAGTACTTCGTGGCCATGGCCAGCTACGGCATGCCCATGAGCTGGTCCGACCCGGTGGGGGAGGACCCGGCGGAGACCTATGCCGCCGCCGCCCTGGAGGGGGGAGAGAATACCCTCATCCAGATAATGGCCATCCAGGGCTTTGCCGACTCCAAGGGCATAGTCCCCTCCCAGGAGACCCTGGACTCCATAGATGAGCAGGTCAAGAGCGACATGGCCGCCACCGTGGGGGAGGAGGGCACCGAGGAGGATTTCCAGGAATACCTGGACAGCCTCTACCGCAGCCGGGACGCCTATGACCGCACCATCATGGCAAACTATATAAACGTCCAGAACTTCACCGAGAGCTACGGATTGAAGGGCGAGAAGGTCAGCGATGAGCAGGCCCTGGGCTATCTGGAGGAAAACGGCTATGTCTGCGCAAACCACATCCTCCTGGCCACCGTGGACCTGAGCACCGGGGAGGCCCTGGACGAGGAGACCGTGGCGGAGAAGAAGGCCCTGGCGGAGAGTCTGGCGGAGGAGCTGAAGGCCATAGAGGAGCCCGACAAGCTGGTGGAGCGGTTCAAGGAGCTGAAGGAGGAGTACTGCGAGGACACCGGCAAGACCGCCTTCCCCGACGGCTACCTCTTCCGCTCCGGGGAGATGGTGGAGGAATTTGAAAACGCCGCCATGCTTTTGGAGGAATACGGGGTGTCGGAGCCGGTGGAGTCCCCCTACGGCTACCACATCATCCTGCGCCTGCCCCTGGACGCCGACGCCCTTATGGGCTATTCCAGCACCGGGGAGGCCCTGAACGCCCGGGAGTATTACGCAAACTACAACTACGCCCTGGAGCTGGACGCCTATCTGGAGGCCATGGAGGCGGAGTACGCCCCGGACTTCACCCCCCCGGAGCTTGGCGACTACCTGGAGTGAGCCCATATAAACGGCCCAACAAAAGCGCAAGGTCTTTTAAGATTTTGAGCTGAGACTGTCGAAAAAGCCTCGCAGAGTTTTTTCGCCGCAGCGAAAAAATAAATTAAATCGTTTTCTGCGGCGACATGTGCGTCGCAGAAAACACTTCTCACGGAGCGAAGTGTCGAATTGTACGCCTTTGGCGTACAACCGAGGCATGGAGCGAAGTGCAAGCCCCTTTTGTTGAAGAAGGCTATGCCTTCTTCGACAAGCTGAGCGCAAAGCCTTTGCAGGCTTTGCGCTTTCTTAATAAAAGCAAAGAAAGTCCCTGTTGAAAAGGGGAGCGAGATAATATAGAATATACGGGAAAACGATTGGGGAGAAGGGCTGAGTATGAAGCTGAAAAAGAGCCTGTGGCTGCTGCTGTCCCTGTGGCTGCTGTGCCTGAGCGGCTGCGGCGGAGGGGAGAGCGGCCCCGCCGCCCTGCCGGAGGCCGGACCGGAGACGGCCCTGCCCGCCCCGGCGGCCCTCACGCCGGAGCCTGCGCCCGAGCCCACGCCGCAGCCTACGCCGGAGCCCCCGGTGCCGGAGACCATAGAGGAGTCCTGGTTCGACGACGCCCTCTTTATCGGCGACTCCATCACCGGCATGCTCAGCTCCTATACCCTGCTGAACGGAGGTCTGGGAGAGGCGGACATCATCTACGCCAACAGCTATTCCTGCCACGGCGCCGTGGAGGAGGGCACCCTGCTGCCCTATCAGGGGGAGAAGCTGAGCATGGCGGAGCTGGTGGAGAGGACCGGGGCGGGAAAGGCCTTTTTCCTGTTGGCCATGAACGACCTGAGCCGCACGCCGGAGCAGGTGACGGACTGCTGGGCCGTGGTGCTGGAGGATATCCGCAGCCGCTGCCCGGATACGGAGATATTCATCCAGTCCGGCACCCCTCTCTTTACCGAGACGGGCTATTTCAGCAACGAGAACGTGGAGCTTCTCAATGAGGCCCTCAAGGAGTTCTGCCTGGAAAACGGCTGCGTCTATGTGGATATCGCCCGGGGCCTGAAGGACGGGGATGGCATGATGCAGGGGAAGTTCAGCCTGGACTACGCCCACTTCAACGGCCAGGGCTGCCAGGTGTGGATAGATGCCCTGATGGACAGAGACAATTACTATTACTCCCAGGATGTGGGGACAGAGGAGGAGACTTGATGAAAATGATGAAGAGATTCGCCGCGGCGGCGCTGAGCCTGCTGCTGGTCCCGGGCCTGGCGGCCTGCTCCGGCGGCGGCGACAAGGCGGACTTTGAGATGGACGTGCAGCAGGTCTATGGGGAGCTGACGGCTCTGCCGGATATGCCCGCCATGATAGAGCTGCCGGAGGACAAGGCTCTGGACTTCCTGGGGCTGGACTACTCCCAGTGTGTCCAGGCCGTCGCTGCCATCAGCGCAATGAACATCCAGGCCGACGAGATATGGCTGGTGGAGGCCAAGGACGGCTCCGCCGCTGCGGAGATAGAGGAGCTGGCCCGAGCCCGGGTAGAGCAGCGGATGGAAGAGTTTAAAAACTACGCCCCCGACCAGTACCAGGTGCTGGAAAACGCCGCTATTCTCCGGGAAGGGAACTATGTGGTGCTTTTGGCGTCTCAGGATATAGAGTCACTGAAGGATGCCTTCAACAAGGCGGCGGGCATAGACTGAAAAAAGCCCGGGGGTCTGGAGCCCCCGGCTTTTGTTGGGAGAGATAGTTCTGGTATTTTCAAGTAACGTTTTTCTGTTTGCCTATCTGCCGGCGGCGCTGCTGCTGTACTGCCTCTGCCCCCGGCGGTGGAGGAACGCCCTGCTCTTTGCCGTGAGCCTGGTGTTCTACGGCTGGGGGGAGCCGGTGTATCTGGGGCTGATGCTCTTTACCATAGCCCTGAACTACCTGGCGGGGCTTATCATCGAGCGCCGCCGCAGCCGGGGCAGGAGCCCCAGGGCGGCCCTGGCGGCGGCCATAGTGCTGAACCTGGCCCTGCTGGGCTTTTTCAAGTACACCGGCTTTCTGCTGGAAAGCCTTAAAGCCCTCATCCCGGGCATGTCGTCCCTGTCTGTGCCGGAGATAGCCCTGCCCATAGGCATTTCCTTCTATATTTTCCAGTCCATGAGCTACACCATAGACGTGTACCGCCGGGACGCCCCGGTGCAGAGGGACCCCATAGGCTTCGGTACCTATGTGTCCATGTTCCCCCAGCTCATCGCCGGGCCCATCGTCAAGTACAAGGACGTGGCGGAGCAGCTGAGCTGCCGCCGGGAGAGCCTGGAGAAGTTCGCCTCCGGGGTGGGCGTGTTCATTATCGGCCTGGGCAAGAAGCTGCTGCTGGCAAACCAGATGGGCCTGCTGTGGGAAGAGCTCAGCTGTTCCGGAGGAACGGCCTCCGCCTGGGTGGGCATGCTGGCCTATACCCTGCAGATATACTTCGACTTCTCCGGCTACTCCGACATGGCCATAGGCCTGGGGCGGATGCTGGGCTTCGAGTTTTTAAAGAATTTCGACTATCCCTATATCTCCCGCAGCGTCACCGAGTTCTGGCGCCGCTGGCACATCAGCCTCTCCACCTGGTTCAGGGAGTATGTGTACATCCCCCTGGGGGGCAACCGCCGGGGGCTGAAACGGCAGCTGCTGAACATCTTCATCGTCTGGGCCCTCACGGGGCTGTGGCACGGGGCCAGCTGGAACTTCGTGCTCTGGGGGCTGTACTACGCCCTGTGGCTCACGGCGGAAAAGGTGTTTCTGCTGAGGGCGCTGGAGAAGCTGCCTTCGGCCCTGCGCTGCCTGGGGGTGCTGCTGGTGGTGGCCCTGGGCTGGATGCTCTTCTATTTCACCGACACCGGGGAGCTCTTCGCCTTCCTGGCCCGGCTCTTCAGCTTCAGCGCCGAGGACGTGTACAGCCGGAACATGATACTGGCCTACCTGCCCACCCTGGCCCTGGCCGTCTTTGCCGCCACCCCGGCGGGGAAGAGCCTGTACCTGAGGCTGAGAGAGGGGAGAGTCAAGGACGCCCTGAGCATCCTGGGCCTGGGGGCCGTCTTCCTCCTCTGCACCGCCGCCCTGGCCAGCCAGAGCTATAACCCCTTCATCTATTTCAGGTTTTAAGGAGGCGGAGCATGAAAGGGAAACTGAGAGACTATATACTCTGCCTGCTGTTTTTGCTGTCGGTCTTCGCCATGGCGGCCCTGTTTCTGCTGCTGCCCAAGGAGGACTTCTCCCAGAAGGAGAAGCGATATCTGGAAAAGGCCCCGGAACTGAGCTGGGAGAGCCTGAGCTCCGGGGACTTCGGGGAGGATGCGGAGAAATACATGGCCGACCACCTGCCTTTCCGGGACTTCTTCGTGGGCCTGGCCGCCAACGCCCAAAGGCTCATGGGCCTGCAGGTGACCAAGGACATCTATGTGGGGGACAGCGGGCGGCTCTACGAGGCCCCGTACCGGGAGAATGCCGCCGCAACGGAGAGCAACATGGAGGCCATAAACGCCTTTGCGGAGAAGCTGGGCCGAAAGGTGGACTTCATGCTGGTGCCCTCGGCGGGCTATATGATGCAGGAGGACATCTCCGGACTCAAAGACCCCTATATGGACGATGAGCTCATCGCCGCCGCCTACGGCCTGGCGGGGGAGGAGCTGCGCTGCATAGACCTGCTGGAGGCCTTTGCCGGGGCGGACAGGGGGCGGCTCTACTACCGCACCGATCACCACTGGACGGCCTACGGGGCCTGGCTGGCCTACCGGGAGTATATGGCCTCCCTGGGCCGGGAGGGCAAGGCCATGGAGGACTACAGCCTCAGCTATATCCCCGGCTTTTACGGCAGCACCTATTCCCGCAGCTGCCTGTGGCAGACGCCCCCGGAGGACATGGAGGTCTGGGACGACGGGGGGACTTACACCGTCAGCTTCTCCGACCGGGAGGGGGAATTTCACAGCCTGTTCTTCCCGGAGCGCCTGGAGGAGCCGGACAAATACACCTACTGGCTGGACGGGAACCACCCCCTGGTGCGCATAGAGAACGGCGATGCGGAGGCGGAGGGCAGCCTGCTGGTGCTGAGAGACTCCTATTCCAACTGCCTGGGCTGCTTTTTGGCCGGCTCTTACAAGACCGTGGTGCTGGCGGACCTGCGCTACTATAAGGACGCTCTGTCGGAGCTGTATCGGCAGGAGAACTTTGACAATGTGCTCATTGTCTATTCTATAGGGAACTTCCTCACCGACAACAATTTCGTCTGGCTGGAGTGACAGGCAAAAAGACGCTGTAAACAAAAATCACAGCGCCTCAGACTGTCAAAAAAGCCTCGCAGAGTTTTTTCAACCCAGCGAAAAAATAAATTCAATCGTTTTCTGCGGCGGCGTGTACGTCGCGGAAAACACTTCTCACGGAGCGAAGTGTCGAATTGT
>DVHY01000205.1 GCA_018711755.1 Candidatus Limivicinus faecipullorum
GACAGTGTTACTTCCTCTTTCCCAGCAGCCGAAAGAGAGCATAGCATATCAGATCTGCAACCACAATGCTGGCGCCTGTAGGCGTTTCAAGAAAATACGAAGACATAAGCCCCAGCAGGAAACATATGACGGATATTGCTGCCGAGGTGACGACCACCGATTTAAAACTGCGGCAAAGGCACATGGCGGAGAGAGCGGGAAAAATAATGAGGCTGGAGATAAGCAGCGCTCCCATCATACGCATGCCCAGCACAACGGTGATTGCCGTGAGCACGGCCAGCAGAGTATTGTATAGCTCCGTCCTGGTGCCGGTGGCCCGGCTGAAACTCTCGTCAAAGGTGACGGCAAAGAGCCGGGGATAAAACAGGATAAAAAGTCCCAGAACGGCCAGGGACAGCATCACGCTGAGAAGGGCGTCACTGCTGCTGAGGGAGAGAACACTGCCGAACATGTAGCTGGACACGTCGGTGTTCATGCCTGTAGTGAGGGACACACAGATGACGCCTATAGCCAGGGCGCTGCTGGAGATCATGGCGATGGCCGCATCCCCCTTGACTGCCGCATTCTGCCGCAGCCTGAGCAGCAGCACCGCAGCGGCCACAACCACCGGTACTGCCACGGCCAGGGGAGCCAGATTGAAGGCGGAGGCAATGGCCAGTGCGCCGAAGCCCACATGGCTCAGCCCGTCGCCTATCATGGAATAACGCTTCAAGACCAGGGACACACCCAGCAGCGCGGCACAGAGGGAGACCAGGATGCCAACGATAAGGGCCCGCTGCATGAAGTGGTAGGAGAACATGGAGATAAGTTCGTTCATATGCGGCCACCTCCCAGAAAACGCCGGGCCAGACTGCTCTCCCGATACTGGGCGGAAGTGCCGAAGAACAGCTGCTTGTGGCCCAGGTGCAGGATATGTGTGGCATAGCGCACCGCCTCATGGATGTCGTGGGAGACCATGATGACGGAGATATTGTCACAGAGGTTGATGAGCTTTATAAGGTTATACATCTCGCCGCTGGCTATGGGGTCCAGGCCGGTGACAGGCTCGTCCAGCAGCAGCAGCTTCTTGGTGGCGCACAGGGCCCGGGCCAGGAGTACACGCTGCTGTTGGCCGCCGGAGAGGGCCTGGTAGCTTTCGCTTTTGAGATCCTCTATGCCCATACGCTCCATATTCTCCAGGGCCCTCTGATTCAGGGCCTTGGAATAGAACAGGGAGGAGCCCAGGGAGTTGAGGCAGCCGGAGAGGACCACCTCATATACGCTGGCGGGGAAATCCCGCTGCACCTGGGTCTGCTGGGGCAGATAGCCTATCTCCGTGGCCTTCAGGCCGTCGGAGAATCTGATGCTGCCCTCTTCAGGGGCCTTGAGCCCCAAGAGCCCCTTTATCAATGTGGACTTGCCGGAGCCGTTCTCTCCCACCACGCAGAGATAATCCCCTGCGTCCAGGGTGAAGTTCACGCCCTCCAGCACCCGCTTCCCCTCGTAGGAAAAGCTCAGGTCTCTGCATTCCAGTATCGCCATCAGCCAAAGGCCTCCTTTAATGTCTCAAGATTTCCCCTCATGAGCCCCAGATAGCTGACGCCTTCCTCCAGCTGCTGTCGGGTGACATTGTGACAGGAGTGGAACAGCAGCTTTTTGCAGCCGGTGTCCTCGCATATCACATCCGCCATCTTCTGGTTTGAAAACTCGATGTAGAATACCGCCGGGGTGTGCTCCTGACGGACCTTGTCTATTAGAAAGGCCACGGTGCGGGCGGAGGGCTCCGCCTGCTCGGCACAGCCGGGATAAGCGGCATAGTAATCCAGACCGTATTCCTCCACAAAATAGCGCACGGGAAAACGGTCGGCGAAGATCATGGTGGGCCGGCCGGCCTCCTGCAGCAGCCGGGCAAAGTCCTCGTCCAGGGAGAGCAGGGAAGCACAGTAAGCTGCGCTGCGGGAGGAGTAGTACTCGGCGTTGTCCGGGTCTATGGAGCTCAGACGCTGGGATATGGCCTGGGAGATGAGGGCGGCGTTCCTGGGAGAGGTCCACACATGCTCGTCATACTCCGGCTCGTGGCCGGACTCCTCCCCGTCGTGCTCATGGGCCTGTACCTGCATGCCCTCCTTCACTTCTTCCTCCAGAGCCTGGACGCAGTCCATCATCACAAGTATGGGGATATCCCCCTCCATGCCCTCCAGCATGTCCTCCAGCCAGACCTCCGACTCGCCGCCGTTGCAGATGAGCAGGTCGCAGTTCTGGATGCGCAGTATATCCTGGGCCGTGGGCTCGAAGCTGTGGGACTCGGAGCCGGGGGGGACCAGCAGGCAGACCGAAGCCTGCTCGCCGGCTATTTCCCGGGCAAAGTCAAAGGCGGGAAACACAGTGGCGACTATGCTGAGCGGGCCGCTGCCGCTCTCATAACAGCCGCCCTTACAGCCGCTGAGAGGCAGGACAAGGGACAGTATCAATAAAACCGCAAATAGTCTCTTCATAAAGGCCTCCAAATCTTTTCAATAATACCTTAAAACAGCACCCTTTTCAAGAGGGGATGCAGATGCTATAATTCATTTTGTCAAACAAAAACAATTTGGGACCGGAGAGGATGCAGCTGATGAATATTTGTGTTTTCGGCGCCTCCAGCAACAGGCTGGACAGCGTTTACTTTGAACAGGCCAAAGCTCTGGGCCTGGCCATCGCCGGGGCGGGACACTGTCTGGTCTTCGGCGGCGGGGCCAGCGGGCTGATGGGGGCCTGCGCTGCCGGAGCCAGAGAGGCCGGCGGAGAAGTCCTGGGGATAGCCCCAAGATTTTTCGACGAGCCCGGAATACTTTTGAAGGATTACGGCCAGCTTATATTTACCGACACCATGTCGGAGCGTAAAGCCATGATGGAGGACAGGGCGGAGGCCTTTATTGCCCTGCCGGGAGGCATAGGCACCTATGAGGAATTTTTCGAGGTGCTAACTCTCAAGCAGCTGGGCCGCCACTCAAAGCCCATGGCCCTGCTGGACACCCAGGGGTATTTCCGCCCCATGGTGCAGATGCTGGAGAAAACGGCGCAGTCCGGCTTCATGAGCGAAAGCTGCCTGGAGCTGTTTTCCCTGTGCGGCAGCCCGGAGGAGGCGGTGGAGCACTGCGCCAGGGGAGAGAGCAGCCCCGTGAGGATCCGCCATCTGGAGGAGTATTGCCGCTGAAAGAGCCCCCGGCGGCCGGGAGAAGCCGGGCTTTTTTCCCGCACCATATCTTTTTTGCCCTGCGCTATTGAATTAGTCACGCTTTTCTGATAAAATCAATCATTAAAAAATATTTAAGAGATGTAGAAAGCGTATGAAAAAAGATAAGGATTGGGAGATACCTCTTGACAGACCAGAGCCCACTCCGGAACTGAAGCAGGCGGGTTTCAGCCCGCTGCTTACGGCAGTGCTGGCGCTGCGGGGGATAAAGACCCGCAGCCAGGCCATGGAGCTGATCTACGGCGGAGAGGAGTGTCTCCATGAGCCCCTTCTCATGCTGGGCATGGACAAGGCCAGGGACCGCATCCTGAAGGCCATTGAAGCGGGGGAGACCGTGGCGGTCTACGGAGACTACGACGTGGACGGCATTACCTCCACCTGCCTTGTTACGGATTACCTGCGCTCCAAGGGGCTCAACTGCATACCCTATATACCTGACCGCAACGAGGAGGGTTACGGCCTCAACTGTGCGGCTCTGGACCTGCTGAAGGCCCAGGGCGTCAGCCTGATCATAACCGTGGACTGCGGCATCACCGCTGTGGACGAGTCCGCCTATGCGGGGAAACTGGGTATTGACATGGTCATCACCGACCACCACGAGTGCAGGATGGAGGCGCTGCCCGAAGCCGCCGCCATAATCGACTGCAAGCAGGAGGGGGACGAGTACCCGAATAAGAACCTGGCGGGAGTGGGCGTAGCATTGAAGCTGGTCTGCGCCTGCGAGGGTGACAGCCGGGCCGTCCTGGACTCTTATGCCGACCTGGTGGCCATAGGCACCATAGCGGACGTTATGCCGCTGGTGGACGAAAACCGCTATCTGGTGAAATACGGGCTGAAAAAGCTGGAGACTGCCCCCCGGCCCGGCATTGCCGCCATGCTGAGAGAATCGTCCATAGACCCCAAAAAGCTCAATGCCTCCAGCGTGGGCTACAGCCTGGCCCCGCGCCTGAACGCCGCGGGCAGACTGGGCAATGCGGCTATGGCGGCCCGGCTCCTCATGAGCCGGGACCAGACCACGGCGGCGGAACTGGCGGCGGAGCTGTGCGAGCTGAACCGCCGCAGGCAGAATATAGAGACTGAGATATGGCAGGAGGCAAACCGGCTTTTGGCAGGCAAGGCCCCGGACAGCCCCATCGTCCTGGCCAGTGAGAACTGGCACCAGGGCGTCATCGGCATTGCCGCCTCCCGCCTTGCGGAGCAGTACTCCCTGCCGGCTATAATGATATGTCTCAACGGCGACCTGGGCAAGGGCTCCTGCCGCAGCTATGGAGGCTTCAATTTATTCGACGCTCTCAGCGCCTGCTCGGAGCATCTTCTGGGCTTCGGGGGCCACGCCCTGGCGGCGGGGCTCAATATCCGCAAGGAGAACCTGGCCTCCTTCAGGGAGGCCCTGGCGGAGTATTACCGCAAAAACAGGCCGGAGGCCGCACCGGAGGTGCAGTGCGATCTGCTGATAACCGACCCGGAGCTGCTGAGCGTGGAGAACGTGAAGAGCCTGGACCTGCTGGAGCCCTACGGAAACGCAAACCCCAAGCCCCTGATGTGCATCAGCGCAGTCAGGCTGGAAGGCGCTTCCCGGGTGGGGGGCGGCCGCCATCTGCGTTTCCGGGTGCGCTTCGGCACGAAGCATATAGACGGCATCTTCTTCTCCCACCGCCTTGAGGAGCTGGGCCTGCATGAGGGAGAACTGGTGGACCTGGCCTTCAGGCCGCAGATAAACGAATACAGGGGCAATGTGTCCGTGCAGCTGGTGGCCTCGGCCATGCGCCGCCACGACCCAAAAGCCCTCTGTGAGGCTATACTTTCCCAAAAAGAAGGGGTGCTGTGGGCCGCATCCCGCTATTGTCCGGAACGCCCGGACTTTGTGCGCCTCTGGCGCTCCATGGATAAGGGCTATACCGTGGCCCGGGATACGGCGCATGTGATAGGCCAGTGCCTGGCGGGTATGGAGCCGGAGCGCTTTTGCCTGTGCCTTATGGCGCTGCTGGAGACGGGCCTGCTCAAGAGCCCGGACGGGAGCATTTTTTCCGCCGCCCCTGCCGATATACCCGGCAAGGCGGACCTGGAGGGCACAAAACTGATGAGGACGCTCCATAGCTATATGGCTTGAGAGGTACGGATATGGATAAGCAGGGAGAAAAAAAGAATACTTTGCTGGACCCGGATGAGATGTTCCGGGACCTGATAAAAAAGATAAGCGAAAACTGCCCTGGAATGAACCTGGAGCGTATCCGGGAGGCCTATGAAATGGCCAAGAGCGCCCATGAGGGACAGCTCAGGAAGGACGGCTCGCCCTATGTGACCCACTGTGTGGCCGCAGCGGACATCACCGTGGACATGGGCATGGACGAGGACTCGGTGGTCTCGGCCCTGCTCCACGACGTCATCGAGGACACCAACCTCACCCACGCCGACATCGCCCGACAGTTCGGCACGGCGGTGGCGGATATAGTGGAGGGCGTCACAAAGCTGACCCGTGTGCAGTACACCAGCAAGGAAGACGAGCAGATGGAGAATCTGCGGAAGATGCTCATGGCCATGTCCAAGGACATCCGGGTCATCCTGATAAAAATAGCCGACCGGCTGCACAATATGCGCACCATGGCCTACCAGTCCCCGGAGAAGCAGCGCTCCAAATCCCTGGAGACCATGGAGATCTACGCCCCCATTGCCCACCGTCTGGGCATGCAGAGGGCCAAATGGGAGCTGGAGGATTTGTCTCTCCAGTACCTGGACCCGGCGGGGTACAATGAGATAACCTCTTCCCTTGAAAAGAAGATGGACGAGCTGGAACGCTTTATGGAAAGCGTGAAGGAGAAGATACAGACGAGGCTGGACGCCGAAGGCGTCAAGTCCACCATCTACTGCCGCATAAAGCATGTGTACAGCATCTACCGGAAAATGTACGCCCAGAAGCTGGACATCAACGGCATTTTCGACCTCTGCGCCTTCCGGGTGATAGTGGACAATATCCCGGACTGCTACAATGTGCTGGGCATTATCCACGACATGTTCAACCCGGTGCCCGGGCGCTTCAAGGACTATATATCCACCCCCAAGCCCAACATGTACCAGAGCGTACACACCACCGTCATCGGCAGCGAGGGCATACCCTTCGAGGTGCAGATACGCACCTGGGAGATGCATTACACCGCCGAATACGGCATCGCCGCCCATTGGAAATACAAGATGGGCAGCAGCGCTTCCACCGTCAGGGAGGGGGATGAGGACAAGTTCGCCTGGGTGCGCAGGCTGCTGGAAAACCAGCAGGAGTCCGACGCTCAGGACTTCCTCCACAATCTGAAGATAGACATGTTCGCCGACGAGGTCTTCGTGTTCTCTCCCAAAGGGGACGTGATAAACCTGCCTGCCGGTGCAACTCCCATAGACTTTGCCTACAACATCCACTCCGACGTGGGCAACAGCATGGTGGGGGCCAAGGTGAACGGCCGTATAGTGACCTATGACCACGTGCTGCAAAACGGAGATATAGTGGAGATACGCACCTCCAAGAACGCCCCGGGCCCCAGCAGGGACTGGCTCAACTTTGCAAAGAGCGGCTCTGCACGCACCAAGATAAAACAGTGGTTCAAGAAGGAGCGGCGGGAGGAGAACATCATCCGGGGAAGGGAAATGCTGGAGTCGGAGCTCAAGCACAACGGACTCACCCTGGACGACGCCCAGGACCCGGAGACCATCGCTCCCATACTCAAGCGCCTGTCTTTCAGCGCGGTGGAGGACGTTTACGCAGCCATTGGCTACGGCGGCATCACCGCTACCAGAGTGGCCAACCGCATAAGGGACGAGCTGCGCACCAAGCCCGACAGAAAGACGGCTCTGGACAAGATGTCCGAGGCCGCCGAACGCCGGGAGATAAACGCCAAGAAGACGGGCAAGCCCGTCCACGGCATCCTGGTGGAGGGATTGAGCAACTGCCTGGTGAAGTTCTCCCGCTGCTGCACCCCGGTGCCGGGGGACGATATCATCGGATTTATCACCAGAGGCCAGGGGGTGTCCATCCACCGCAGGGACTGCAGCAATTGCCGGCAGCTGATGAACCAGCCGGAAAACCAGGGCCGCTGGGTGAATGTCTCCTGGGCGGACAGCATCACCGACAGCTATGTCACCACCGTGACCATAGCCTCCAAGGACCGCTCCGGCCTGGTCATGGACATCGCAACGGTGCTCAACGCCCTGAACGCCAAGGTCCGCTCCCTTACCGCCAGAGACACCGGCTCGGGCCTTGCCCTGACCACCGTCACTCTGGAGGTCAAAAGCAACGGAGAACTCAAATATATCATGGGCCGCCTTGACTCCATCCCCGGTGTCAGCAGCGTGGTGAGAAACGGCAACAAATAAAGGAGCGCAGAGAATGAGAGCGGTTGTTACAAGAGTGAGATCCGCCTCCGTCGAGATAGACGGGCAGATACACGGCAGCATAGGCAAGGGCTTTCTGGTGCTTCTGGGAGTACACCAGGAGGACGGAGAGGCCCAGGCGGAAAAGATAGCCGACAAGATATGCGGGCTGAGAGTCTTTGAGGACGAAAACGGCAAGATGAACGTGAACCCTGCCGACGCCGGAGCGGAGCTGCTGATAATCAGCCAATTCACCCTCTTTGCCGACTGCAGGTCCCGCCGCCCCGGCTTCTCAAAAGCCGCCCGGCCGGAGACGGCGATACCCCTCTATGAGCTGGTCATCAGGCTCTGCCGGGAGCGGGGCTTCAAAGTGGAGACAGGGGTCTTTGCCGCCGAGATGCAGGTGGCCTCGGTAAACGACGGACCCGTGACCATAATACTGGACACCAACGAACTGTAAACAGGAGGAACCGAAATGCTCATAAAGACCCTTCCAGTGGGACATCTGGAGACCAATTGCTATGTGGTCACCGACGAACAGACCCTCAACTGCGCCGTGATAGACCCGGGCGAGGAGTCCAACACCATTCTGGACTATATCGAGTCCAACCATCTGAAGTGCAAAATAATCATGCTCACCCACGGCCACTATGACCATGTGGGTGCGGTGGACGCTGTGGCGGAGGAGACCGGGGCAAAGGTATATATGAACAAGCGGGACGACGCCCGCTATGCCCCCGGCGGCTTTATGCGCTATCAACTGCCGGAGGGTGGCGCCTATTACGACCAGGGCGATGTGGTGGAGCTGGACTCCCTGCGCTTTGAGATATTTGCCACTCCGGGCCACACCCCCGGAGGAGTGAGCATACGCTGCCAGAACGCCCTCTTTACCGGGGACACGCTCTTTAAAGGCAGCTGCGGCCGCACGGATTTCCCCGGCGGAGATATGGACGAGGAGCTCAGGTCCCTGAAAAAGCTGTGCATGCTGGAAGGGGATTACGAGGTCTACCCCGGCCACATGGACTCCAGCACCCTGGAGCGGGAGCGCCAGTTCAACTACTACTGCCGCCTGGCCATGGATATGTGAGCTCCTTCCTCTGCAGGAGGGATGATTTAAATAAAACAGTCAATAAGGATACCCTGTATAAGGGTATCCTTATTGACTCAGCCTGTCAAAGAACCCCGGGATTCAGGAAGAGAATCCCGGGGATTTGGCATATATGGGGTTAAAAATCGTGAGAATGTAGCGGAAAAAGGAGTTGTTCCAACTCCATA